>JAJXYX010000083.1 GCA_021780355.1 bacterium
GAGGTGTTTTGGGGAAGAGGCTCAGGATCAGCTGGTTAAGTATTTGCAGATATTCCTGCCCGGCCGGTCAAGGGTAAATATGGGGATAAGACCCGAAGGTAGGAGGGGCGCCCGGGGTCCCGGGCGCATCCTATTACCCCTAAGTATTTCTTGCATTCCTTGGCAATTTTTGCTTGCCAAATATCTTAATGAAGTTTTTTATGTTTAGTCATAAAAAACTTTACATTAGGTGTTTATGAGTTGGGCTGAGTTGGAATTTCAAACAATAGATTTAGGGGATGTCCGATTAAATCGAAGAGCAATCAACATAGTAGAGACATTAGGTTTGGCTCCTGGAAGAACGATACCCCAGACGTTCCAATCATCGGGAGACACAAAGGCGTGCTATAACTTTTTTAGCAACGGTTTAGTTTCTGAAAAGAAAATCATCGCTCCACATATTAAACAAACAATTGCACGAATGAAAGAATATTCCGTTGTTCTATTGCTTAGCGACACAAGTGAACTGGATTACAATTCTAAAGATGCTATGAAAGGGAAAGAATGAATCACGAACTCTAAGAAGGGACTATGGCTGCATCCAACGATTGCAGTTACTCCCGAGAGAGTGATGTTGGGAATAGTAGACATTAACTTTTGGCAAAGAAAACTTGAGGTTAATCCAGAAGGGTCTCAGCAAGATAAAATACTTATTGAGGACAAGGAAAGCTATCGATGGCTGCAGAGCTATCGGCGAGCATGTGAATCGCAAAAATGAAGGCCCTCCTGGGGTCAAGGTGGTATGGAAGGGAATGGCTCGGATGATAGATTTTGCTCTAGCCTGGGAAGCATTCGGTGGACAAAGCAATACTTATGGGTAATAGGATGCCCAGGCGCCCCTCCTACCTTCGGGTCTTATCCCCATATTTACCCTTGACCGGCCGGGCAGGAATATCTGCAAATACTTAACCAGCTGATCCTGAGCCTCTTCCTCAAAACACCTCAATGGGGTGCTTTTAACTAGGTCTAGGGGGTCAATATCTACCATTATATTTCCGGAACCGTAATTTTTTTATTTATAAAAAAATCTTTAATGAAGTAGAATCTCTTCCCTGTTTACAAAACATGGAGGATTGATTTATGAGAAAATTTTTTTTAACCGTGCTTGCCGTTTTGCCGTTTTTTTCCCCAGTTTCTCGTCTTAGTGCGTTTATGCCAGAAGATGATGAACCCTTGGACCAGTTCATGGTGACTATGGGAGCTTCAGGCTATATTCTTTGGCAAGCTATTGATTTAGCTAAGGAAAACCATTTTCGTTATTTGAAAATTCTTTCCGCAGAATATACCCTAGGCAATCAGTCGGGGAGTTTGCTTTGTCAATCAGAAGGGGAAAGAGTAGGTAAAATTCTTATGTTTGAAGATGATGTGATTAAAATCACAGTCTCTTGCTATAGCACGATGCCGGAAGATACTGATTATATCGATGCGGAGGTCTATAAGGATTTGATTCAGGCTTTTGAAGATGAAGAGGATGCTTTATCTTTTAGCGACGAAGACGATTTGCCGTTCGGCGATGATTGGTCATTCAGCGATGATGACGAGAACGATTGGTAGAGATTTTCGTGATGGGGGCTGCAATTTCACTGAAGGATGATTTTGCAGCCGCTCATTAAGATCGGCTGAGCGTGGCTTCCATGTGAAGCGTTTTTGCAGTCTTGCTGACCAGCGTGGATCGGATGGCTCTTTTTAGCTCTTCAGTTCCTAATCCTTGTAAGGCTGAGATTTCGAATAGGGTAGCCGGATCGAAGGGGTAGCGGTCTTTGAACGATTGGATGAGAGCTTCTGTCTCTTCTTGATCGATTTTATTGATCGCGACGAAAAAAGGTTTTTCGAGCATCGTGGGATTATAGGCTTTTAATTCCTCTCGCAGCATTAGGAATTCTTCATAAGGGTCTCTATCTTGCCAAGGAGCCATTTCAATGACATAGATGAGCGCAGATGTTCTTTCGATGTGTTTGAGAAACGCAAGCCCTAGTCCTTTGTCGGTGTGGGCTTCTTTGATAATGCCCGGAATGTCGGCTAAGAGAAGGCGGGAATAGTCGTCAAATTCTACAATGCCTAAATTGGGTTTTAATGTCGTAAAAGGATAGGGGGCTATTTTGACTTGAATATGGGCCAGTTCTTTAATGAGGGTCGATTTCCCGGCGTTTGGCATGCCGACGAATCCAACGTCTGCGATAAGTTTTAATTCTAGTTCCACTTCGCATTCGCTTCCGGCTGTACCGGGCGTGCAAATAAAAGGAGCTTGGTTGGTCGAGGTCTTAAAACGGCTGTTGCCTTTGCCGCCTTTGCCGCCTGAGCAGATCTGCCATCTTTGTCCTTCTTCCGTGAGATCGTAGAGGACTTCTTTTGTGATCGAATCTTTGACAAGCGTGCCCATCGGCACTTTAAGTAAGAGGTCCGTGCCATTCTTCCCTGTGCGGTTATTGCCGCCTCCAGGCTGTCCGTTTTGGGCCTTGATGATCCGGTGATTACGGTAAGCTTCTAGGGAGTGGACTTGAGGGTCTGCTTCTAAAATGATGGAGCCGCCATGGCCGCCGTCTCCGCCAGCCGGGCCTCCTTTGGGAATATATTTTTCACGGCGCCAAGCGATGACGCCGTCGCCGCCTTTGCCTGCCGATAATTGAAGGGTGACTTGATCGACAAACATAAGGAGGTTTTCTCGTAAAAATTATTGTTGTTGAGGAACGATCGACACGTAGGTCTTATCCGCTTTGCGGAAAGAGACGATGCCGTCTGTCAACGCAAAAATGGTATAATCCCTCCCCATGCCTACATTTTTCGCAGGATGCCATTTGGTTCCGCACTGTCTTACAAGAATGCTTCCTGCTGTGACAAATTGTCCCATAGTGGCTTTAATGCCGAGTCTCTGTGAGTGAGAGTCGCGTCCGTTTCGGGTAGATCCCTGTCCTTTCTTATGTGCCATTTGCCAATCCTTACGCTGCTGTGGTTATTTTTGTAATCTTGACCCGTGTGTACTTTTGGCGATGGCCCACGAGACGGCGAGATTTCTTTCTTTTTCTGTATTTGTAGGCAATGACTTTAGGTCCTTTTACCTCGCCGATCAGCTCGGCGTGAACAGTGCAATTGGGAACGTAAGGAAGACCTACTACAGGGCTTTTTCCGTCGTCAATCAGTAAAACTTTGTCAAATGTAAAATTTTTTTCGGCATCGAGAAGCTCGACATTCAGTTCGTCGCCTTCAGCTACTCGGTATTGTTTGCTGCCGCTTTCGATAATCGCGTATTTTCTGTCCATGGGTTCCTCCGGAACAAATCGAATTTGCGAGAGATAATAACCGATGCACGTCCGCTTGTCAATGGGGTTGTTTTGTTTTGTTAAGTAGAGCGGATCTCTTTCTAGAGAGTAAATTTTTTCTTTTCATGGCGAGCGAAGCTAGGTAAGCGCCAGCTGCCAGGAGTGCGATGGTAGCTCCGGGCGGCCAATTTAATTCATAGGATGCCCCTAGTCCGAATAGGCAGAAAAAGGCGGTAAGTCCTGAGGCTGCCAGCATAAGGATGGAAAGGCGGTTCGTGAAAAGACACGCTGTCGTAGCAGGGATTGTGAGCAGCGTAATCACCAAAATGGTGCCGATGACTTGCGTGAGAAGAACAATGGAAAGGGCGACTAGGCTTAAAAGCAAAAGGTAGAGCTTTTTGACCGAAACTCCTTGCAAAAGGGCCTGCTCTTCGTCAAAGCAAAGACAAAGAAATCTTCGGTAATAAATCGCAACAAAAACTAAAATGGTTAGATCGAGGCCTGCTAACAGGGTTAAATCTTTGGAGCTGACCCATAAAATATTGCCAAATAAAAAATTCATGAGCTCCACATTGGTGCCTGGCGTGAGAGCGATAAAAATGACGCCGATAGCCATGCCGGTCGACCAGATCACTGCAATGACCGAATCTTCTCTTTGTTTGTAGTTGAGGTGGATCCATCCGATGACCCAAGCGGAGAGCAGAGAAGCTACAAAAGCGCCTAGCATGGGGTCTAACCATTCGATGCCGTGAACTCTTTGGAGCCAAAGGCAGAGTCCCATGCCGCCTAAAATGGAGTGCGAGATGCTGCCGCCGATGAAGGCGATCCGTTTGACGACGACAAATGAACCGATCATGCCGCTGGCAATTGAAGCTAAAAGACTTGCCCATACGGCCATTTGCAGAAAAGAATTTTCGGCAAGAGCTTGAAAAAACATTATTTCCTCCCTTTAAAATGGTGTTGAGGGAGCCCGAGAAGAGGTGTGTGATACAGTCCAAAAGCAAAATGTTCGCAAATTTCTTTTGATAAAAAGGAGTGGACAGAGCCTTCTATGCAAAGAATTCGGTCGACCCGTTCGATCACCGTTTTTAAATCATGTGTAACGAGTAAAATCGTTTTTTTCCTTTTCATCTCTTGCAGAAAATCGAAAATCAAAGCCGCAGACGGCGGATCGATGTTCGCAGTCGGTTCATCGAGTAAGAGTAGCTCAGGCTCAGATAAAAGGGCTCTTGCTAATAAAGCTCTTTGCGCAAGGCCTCCAGATAGAGACCCAAAGGCTTTTTCTTGGTGTAGATCCAGGCCTAGCTGATGCATAAGAGATCGCGCTTTTTCTTTAATTTCAGTGGGGACTTTTCGAATGGAGGGGAGTTTGGACAGGGCTCCTGTGAGGACAAGCTCTTCGGTGGTAATGGGAAATTCTTTATCGAATCTGTGAGCTTGCGGCACGTAGCCGAGGAAAAGGCGGGCTTTTTCAGGAGGAAGTCCAAAAAGACGGATCGAGCCGGATTGAGGTGTTAAAAAGCCCATAAGCAGTTTAAGGAGCGTGGTTTTCCCTCCGCCGTTCGGGCCGATGATCCCAATGAATTCTCCCTCTTTCACTTCGAGCTGTACATTTTGTAAAATGGGGGTGTCTTCGTAAAAAAAACTTATGTCGTTTGCGGATACTGCGCTCATGAAGCAGCTTCTCCTTGCTCGCTCGCAATAAGACGGGCCATGTTGAGCAAGGTGTCAAAATACTCAGGGGAATAAGGGTCGATCATCCGAACGGGGATGTGAAGTTTTTGGGCGATGAGTTGAGCTCCTTTATTATTGTATTGGGGTAGAACAACTGCAACTTCTGTCCGCGATTCCATGGCCTGGGACAAGATTTTTTCAATATGTTTGGGCCTTGGATCTTTTCCTTCGTACTCAATCGAAAGCTGCCGGCAATCGTAGTCCCTGCAAAAATAGCCAAACGCTGGATGGGATACTAGAATCGTCCGATGTTTCGATGCATCTAAAATAGTGTGGATTTCCCGGTCGAGCTGCTCTAAATCTTTGAGAAGTTGGTCCAAATTGGCGGAGATTTCTTCTTTTTTTTCAGGGAATACCTCTGTCAAGATCCGGGCCATCTCAGCGGCTTGGGTCTGCGTGTCTTTGGGGCTCATCCAGATGTGGCGGTCTCGATGATCCATGCTGCAATGGGAGCAGCTGATTCCTTCTTCTGCCAACAAATGAATTTTATCCCTTAGGTCGAGAACTGCCAAATGAGGGTTTCTGCTGTGCAGCAGGGGAAGTAGTTTTTTTTCAAAAGGCTCTCCGATGCGAAACCAGACAAGGCCTCTGTTCATCTGGGAAACTTGTCTGGAGGTGGGTTCAAAGGAATGGGGATTGCTGTTTTGAGGAACAATGGTTTCCACTTCGATATCTTTGCCTGCAAGTCTTTGAGCTATCTGTTGATAAGGAGCGATGCTCACCCAAATCAAGGGCTTTTTTGGAGGGGAAGCGTCTTGTTTTCCGCAAGAAGCTAAAAAGAGAGCCGCGGCTAGGGCGAAAAAAAATTTTCTCATAAAACTACAATACCCACTTGTATCTTAACAGCCAATAGCATAATCTATGATATCTTTATGTAGTGACATGTTTCTTGGAGAGATGTCCGAGTGGCTTAAGGAGCACGCTTGGAAAGCGTGTGTGCGTTAACGCGTACCGTGGGTTCGAATCCCACTCTCTCCGTTTTTCTATTGTTTAAAATTCAAATCTATCATACGCTTTCTGCAACTCTCTGAAAAAAATATTCACAAAAATCTCTTGAGAGCCTAAATAGGCAAGAGACAAGCGGAAGTGATTGTGAGATGCCCTTTTTGCAACTACGAAGATTCTAAAGTGACAGACTCTCGCATAGCAGTCGAGATGAACGCGATTCGAAGGCGGCGCGAATGTACGCAGTGTATGCGTCGTTTTACGACCTTTGAAACGGTGGATTTGATCATGCAGGTGAAAAAGAGGGATGGGACTTATCAGGATTTTCAACAAGACAAGCTCATCAACGGTATCGACGCAGCGTGTCGCCATACAAGAGTCAGCCATGATCAAGTGAGGACGCTTGCCGCCCAAATTAAAGCTGATTTGATGGCGAGCGGCCATAGGGAGATCGAAAGCCGCGTGCTGGGAGAAATTGTGATGGAGCATTTGCAGAAAATGGATGTCGTCGCCTACATTCGCTTCGCTTGCGTATACAAACGGTTTAAACATATCAATGAACTTGTGGAAGCAATTCGCTCTATTGCGCCCGGAGGCGCTGTTTCCACTCAGGAAATCGAGGATGGCTCATGTCATTAAAAAAAGAAGAAATTGCGGGATTTAAAAAAAGATTAGAAGAGATGCGAGGACAGATTACCCGCGTTCTTCAAGATACGAAAAAAGAGGTTACCCAAGCGGACGAATCAAAGGGATATTCCCAGCATTCAGCGGATGAGGGAACTGATGATTTTGTGCGTAATATTAATTTGGAAGTAACAAACACAGAATTTGGGCTTCTTCGCCAAATTGATAGAGCCTTGGAAAAAATTACAGAAAACACGTATGGTATTTGTGATTTATCCGGAGAAGAGATCCCGATTAAACGACTTGAAGCCATTCCTTACGCGACAATGACCGTAAAAGCTCAAGAAAAATTTGAAAAGGGTCTCTTATAAGAAGACTCATGAAATATTTAGTTGCCCTGCTGCTCTTCGCGCTTTTTGCTTTGGATATTTATTCCAAACAATGGGCGGTGGAATATTTGCCTAGAATTCATTGGCATCAGGGTTACCCTTTTGGCGGCATTGGGGTATTTGAGCTGGGCGGCGTTACCTTTTCTTTGAATTTTGTGACCAATGCGGGCGCCGCTTGGGGGATTTTTGCCCAGTATACGGGCTCCCTATTTATTATCCGGTTGGCCGTTATCTGCGGGCTTATTTTTTTCCTTGCCCTATTTAACAAAGGGAAGATGCCAATATTTCCCATGTGGCTGATTGTCACAGGAGCTTTAGGTAATGCTTTTGATTATTGGCGCTATGGCCTGGTGATTGATTTTTTTCATTTTACTTTTTGGGGCTCGAGTTTTCCTGTGTTTAATTTGGCAGATTCTTATATTACCCTTGGCGCTGCGAGCCTTTTTTTGCTCACGCATGCCCTTCCTCGCAGAGCGCAAACGTAAACGTATATGGATATTGAGATCATAGCTGTAGGTTCGGAGGTGCTTTCGGGGCATACAGTGAATACAAATGCTGCTTTTTTAAGTCAAAATCTATCCAGCCTGGGATACGTCGTTTCGCGGCATACAACCATTCGTGATGATGAGCTTGAGATTGAAAGAGCGTGCAAAGCTGCGATGGAGCGGGTTTCTCTCGTTATTGTAACAGGAGGGCTTGGTCCTACTCTCGATGATGTGACGAAAAAGGCTGTTGATAAGCTATTTCATAAACAGATTTCATTAAAGAATACAATAGGGATTGCGGCTGGCGTATTTTATCAAGGAACATCAAGCGTTATTCTTTTGCCTGGAGTTCCTCGCGAGATGGAAGCGATGTTTACGATCGAAGTGCTTCCTCTTCTTCAAGAGCATTTTTGTCTCCGATCTCCTTGCCTCAGGATCGGCGCTCATCTTTGTTTGCTGCGCGAAGTGGAGGTGAATCCCTATCTACTCGACATGCAAAAACAGCATCCCGATGTAGACATCGGCATTTACCCTTTCCAGGGCTCTTTATGGATTGAATTTTCAGGGCCTTCAAAGCCGACGCTTGAGAAAATGATCTATGCTTTAGAGGAAAGATTCCCGACATTTTATCTCGGGCCTTATTCCGCAGCTCAGGCTGTGCATCGAGAATGTATTGCCCGAAAAAAAACGCTTGCCCTAGCAGAGTCTTGCAGCGGCGGGGCAATGGCTGCCGCTTTAACTGCGCAGCCGGACGCCTCTTTATATTTTTTAGGTTCTTTTGTGGTGTATAGCAACGCTTGGAAGGAGCGGTTTTTAGAGGTGTCGAGATCCACTCTGCAGACATCGGGAGCTGTCAGCTCTGAAGCTGTGGAGCAGATGATTCAGGGGCTTTTTAGAGAGACGGACGCCGATTTTGCGATTGCTGTGTCAGGGATTTTAGGTCCTAGTGGGGGCTCTTTGCAAAAACCTGTGGGGACGGTCTATTTAGCCATTGGCGAAAGAGGACAAAAAACGGATATTGGACGGCTTAAAGCGCCGTCGGATAGAGCCAGCGCCATTCAATGGACTGTACAAACAGCTTTGAGCGCTCTTTGGCGGCGTCTTGTGCACGGAGTATTTACTTTTTCATGAACTATGAACTTCTCGATAGCGGACTTGGTCAAAAACTAGAGCGCTTTCATCAATACACTTTGATTCGTCCTTGTCAACAAGCTATTTGGCGCCCTCAAAAGCCAGAACTTTGGTCTCTTGCAGACGCTTCGTTTTCCAGAGAGAATGGCAACCGCTGGACGTCTAAAAAAAAGCTCCCCAAAGAGTGGACGGCAGAGCTCAGCGGAGTGCAATTTAAAATCTCGCCGACCGATTTCGGTCATTTGGGCGTATTTCCTGAGCACGCGGATTTATGGCAATGGATGAGATCTCTGATTCAACCCAGAGACCGCATTCTCAATTTATTTGCCTATTCTGGCGGCGTGACGTTAGCCGCTGCGCAAGAGGGCGCTCACGTGTGTCATCTCGATGCGTCCAAAGGAATGGTGGATTGGGCTCGAGAGAATGCCAAACTCAATCAGCTCGACAAAGCTCCCATTCGCTGGATTGTCGATGACGCGCTGAAATTTTTAAAGCGCGAGGTGAAAAGAGACGTTCGTTATGAAGGAGTCATTCTCGACCCCCCTACCTTCGGCCGCGGCGCTAAGGGAGAAATTTTTAAAATCGAAGAGGAGATTCTTCCGCTTCTTCAGTTATGTAAGGAAGTGCTTTCTCCGACGCCTAAATTTATTGCCTTTTCCTGCCACACTCCCGGCTTTACTCCCATCGTCATGGAGCACCTGATGCGTCAAATGATGCCCAAAGGTTCCATCATGGCCGGAGAAATGATTCTTCACTCTCCAGGCGCTCTCTCTATCCCTTCCGGCTCATTTGCAAGGTGGACTCATGTTTAAAATCACAAGTTTGCAAAATCCCAAAATCAAAGACGTTGTCAAGCTTCGCGAGCGAAGAGAGCGGGAAAAAACCAATCTTTTTCTCATCGAGGGCTACCGAGAGCTTAGGCGCGCTCTTGATGCCAAGCGAAAGCCTCATACGCTTTTTTATTGCCCCGAGCTTTTCCTCGGCTCCAACGAGCGCGCGCTCCTCGATCAATCCGGTGCCGAGCTCATTCAATGCACCCAAGAGGTCTTCGCTAAAATTTCCTATCGAGATCGCCCCGACGGCCTCCTCGCCGTCGCCCCGCAGCTCCACCTCGCCCTCAAGGATCTGCCCCTCAAGAAAAATCCCTTTTTCGTCATTGCAGAGAGCATTGAAAAGCCCGGCAACCTCGGGACCATTCTCCGCTCCTGCGACGCCGCAGGAGTCGACGCCGTCATCGTCTGCGATCCCACAACAGACATCCACAACCCCAACGTCGTCCGCTCCAGCGTCGGCACTCTCTTCACCCTCCCCGTTCTCGAGGCCTTTAGCGTTGACACCCTCTCTTTCCTCAAAACCCACTCTATCTCCATTGTCGCTGCCACGCCCCACGCTTCCCTCGAGTTCACCAAAGCCCCCCTTTCCGGCCCCGTCGCCATCGCCGTCGGCACCGAGCAATACGGCCTTTCCCCCGCCTGGATGAAGCAGGCCGACATCTCCGTCAAAATCCCCATGTTCGGCGTAGCCGATTCTTTAAATGTAGCCTCTGCTACTACGTTAATGCTTTATGAAGTCGTGAGACAACGCAGCTGTTTGTAGTTATCCGCTATGGCTCCGCCGGCCAAAGGATTTCGTCCTCTGGACTCCTATTTGTTTTTTTATGCATCATCTTTCGCTGCGAAAGATGATACATAAAGAAAATAGGTGTCCAGAGGACGAAGTCCTTTGGCCGGCGGAGCCTTATTTTTTGATGTGATTTTTTGGGGAATGGAGTACACTTTGGTGTATGGAAGAATCACAGCCTGAAATTATTTACTCTGACAATCACATTTTGGTTGCTTCGAAGCCGTCTGGGTGGCTCACGCAGCCTGACCAGACTCGAACGCCTTCTTTGGAGGGATTTGCCAAGGAGTGGGTGAAGAGCCAGTACAATAAGCCGGGCGAGGTGTTTTTGCATGCCGTGCATCGGTTGGATAAGCCGGTGAGCGGACTGGTTTTATTTGCTCGGACGAGTAAGGCTTTGTCTCGATTGAATGAGCAATCCCGCAATCAAGAGATTGAGAGAATTTATTGGGCGGAAGTGGAAGGGATTTTGACCCATAAAGAAGCGAGGCTCAAGCATTTTTTAATCCATGGAGAGCATCGGGCTTTAGTGGGGAAAGAAGGGGATAGAGAGGCCAAGTTGGCGGTTTTGAATTATCTCGTTGAGCAGTTCAATTCCCATACTACTTTTGTATCGATTGATCTAGAAACTGGGCGCTATCATCAAATTCGAGCGCAGTTTAGCGCGATCGGTCATCCTATTGTTGGCGACAAACGCTATGGGGCGAAGTTGGGTGGGCAGGATGCGATCCATCTTCATAGCTGGCAGATTTTCTTCGAACATCCTGTGACACACGAAGAGCTGAATTTTAAAGTTGAACCTGCCTTTCAGCGATCTGGACTGCGTTAAGGGCGGCTCCTTTGAGCAGCTGATCGCCGACGGCCCAAAACTCTAGCGTGTTGGGTTGAGTTGGATCTTTTCGAAATCGTCCGCAGAATATGTCATTTTTCCCGCTCGCATCGCGAGGCGTTGCAAATCGATTAGCCGCTCGATCTTCAAAGAGAGCAAGGCCTGGAACGGAGGCGAGAAGCTGATAGATTTCGTCTAGAGTAAAGGGTTGTTTAAATTCTACGTTTGCGCTCAGAGAGTGGGCTCTTAGTACGGGGACCCGGACGCAGGTCGCAGTCAGCTGGATAGTCTCGTCTTCTAGAATTTTTTGGGTTTCATGGGCCATTTTTTGCTCCTCTTCTACATAGCCGTCTGGGTGGAGAGGGGAATTATGCGGGTAGAGATTGAACGCATAGGGGAAAGGAAGGTGGTGTGTGTAGGGAGCGTTTTCTAAATAGGCTTTGGTTTCTTGTTTGAGTTCTTGCAAAAGATGCGCGCCGGCGCCGCTTGCTGCTTGATAGGTGGAAACGACGATCCGTTTGGCCTGAAAGGCGCGGTGAAGAGAAAATAGGGGCATCAGTAAAATGGTGGTGGCGCAATTAGGCGACGCGATGAGGCGATGGGTCTTTTGTATCATGTGCCCGTTGATCTCTGGAATCACGAGGGGGATTTGAGGGGCTTGCCGAAAAGTGGAACTGGAATCGATGACGAAACAGTTTGATTGCAAGGCTAGAGGAATCCATTGTTTTGAAATCGATGATCCCGCACAGAAAAAAGCGATGTCGAGTCCTTGTAGATTTTTTTCTGAAAGCGGTTCGATAGGCAGCGTCTGATCTAGAAAGGGGATAGAGAGGCCTTGAGACCGAGGAGAAGCAAAGAGTCGAAGTTCTTTGACGGGAAAATTTCGAAATTCAAGAAGAGAGATGATTTCTCTTCCTACAGCGCCTGTAGCTCCTATGATTCCGATTGCATGTGACATCGTATCCCTCCCCTGATTTTTTTATTTCAATGGCGTCATGATTGAGATCTCTTTCTCATGGAAAAATGTACACCAGCCAGAGATTTTATCTCACCTGAGAATCTTGAACCCGGCACCCAAGGCGTCTGCTGTTTAGGGTTGGCAGCATGAATTTGAAACTAATAAATATGGCATACAATTAACTGTTTGAGCAAGATATGATTGGAAAGAAGCTCTTTATGCCCAAATTTTGAAGTGCAAATTGAGCGAGGAGCAAAATGCTCCGGATAGGTTTATAGTGATTCCGGTTGAAAGGCACCCAAGATTTTTGTTTTAACGGTTCAATTTTTTAACTATTTTGCCAGGGTCACTATTCGAAGATCATAGGACTCTGGTAAAATAGTTAAAAAAGTGGATCGTTAAAACGGAAAGATTGGGTGCCTTTCAACCAGAAGCACTATAGTAGGAGGAATCATGAGAAAAGCAATTATTCAGGCAATCGAAGACGGCATTCGAGCGATCGAATTTTTAAAACACCCTCAAAGTTTAACGTTTATTGAAGCTGCGACGCTTTCTATTGCAGAGTGCTTTCGTCAAGGCAAAAAACTTCTGATCGCAGGCAATGGTGGCAGTATGTGCGACGCTCTTCATTTTGCAGAAGAACTGACGGCTCAGTTTAGAGGGCCTCGTCCCGCTTTGCCGGCGATCGCTCTTAGCGAGCAGGGCTTTTTGACGGCAGTGGGCAATGATATGGGATTTGAGAGGGTATTTTCCCGGGGGGTAGAAGCTTTGGGCCAGCCTGGCGATCTCTTTATTGCGCTGACCACGTCGGGCAATTCGGCGAATTTGATCCGAGCTGTCCAGATGGCCAAAGAAAAAGGATTGAAAACGATCTCATTTTTAGGCAAAACTGGCGGAGCTCTTCAAGGTCAAAGCGATTTAGAATGGATTGTGCCCGGCTTCACTTATTCCGATCGAATTCAAGAGGCTCATATGACAGCGATTCATATTATCATTGAACAAGTGGAAGGGCTTCTCTTTGCTCCAAAAGAAACGCTCGCGCACGCTGCGCTCTAAACTCGTTCAATTCGGACAAGATCTTTTAGAAGGCCGTAGGCGCGGTCTTTTTTGGCTCTACCCATGCAGTTTTTGCTGGAGGCTTGCGGTCTTTTGCAAAAACTGGCTCTATACCTATGCTTTTTGGACTCCGAATAAAGTGTTGAGGCCGGTCGTGAGCATTGGCAACGTAGTCGCCGGCGGTACGGGAAAAACTCCTCTTACTTTGCTCTTGGCCACTCATTTTTCCAGTCGCCGCGTGGCGATTTTATCGAGAGGATCTTCTCTTCAAGGCTCTCTTGCCGATGAGCCTGCTTTGCTTGCTCAAAGATGCCCGTCTGCCCGCGTGTATGTAGGAAAAAATCGGCTGTTTTCTGCTAAAAAGGCGATAGAAGAAGAGGCGGATCTTTTGCTCCTTGACGATGGTTTTCAACATCGCAAACTATTTCGGGATGTAGACATTGTCCTTGTTTCGGCAAAACATCCTTTTTCTAATGGCCATTATCTTCCTTGCGGCTTTCTTCGAGATAGCCCCAAACGTTTAGGGCAAGCTACTGCTGTTTGCGTTCATCCCATTCATTCTGAAGAAGAGCTTGAGACATGGAAAAAAAGCTTTCCTTGCCGGGCTCCTTTGATCGGCGTTCGACTTCATGTAAAACGAATGGTGCCGGATTTTTCTTTACATGGAGTCCCTGCGGCTTTTTTTTGTGGGATTGCTCATCCAGATTCATTTAAAAAAACTCTGCTGGGGCTAGGGGCTGTTATTTTGGACGAATGGAGGTTGGCTGACCACGAGGCCCCAGCCATTTCCGACTTGCAGCATTTTGCCCTTCATGCCAAGTCTTTGGGAGCAAAAGTTCTTTTGTGCACGGAAAAAGATGCGGTGAAATGGCCTTCGCATCAGCCTTTGGCCCTGCCTCTCGTCTACCCGGAAATGGAGATGGTGATTACGGCAGGCCATGAAAACTGGCAAAACCTAGTTGATAAAATCGAGAAGAACATCGATAATTATAGAACTTATGGAAAACGAAGTAAAAATTTCACTCCCTAAACTAGGGGAAAGTATTGTCAGCGCCACTGTGGTTCAGTGGTTTAAAAACGAAGGCGATCGAGTCGAACTGGATGAGCCTTTGCTGGAAGTCTCCACGGATAAAGTCAATAGCGAGATCCCCTCTCCCGTGGCGGGGATTCTTGGACGTATTTTAGCTCCTGCCGATACGGAATTGCAAGTAGGAGAAACTTTGGCTTTGATGCGAGTGGGAGAAAGTTCCTATGCGGCTCCAGCTCCAAAACCTATTGTAGAGACAGCTCCCTCCTCTTCTTTGGACATGGAGGATTTTTTATCTCCGTCTGTTATGCGCCTGTTGAAAGAGAAAAAAATTCCTTTATCAGAAATCGATCGGATCCCTCGCTCTGGCCAAGGGGGAAGACTGACAAAGCAAGATGTGGAAAGCTATACCCCTTCAGCGGCTACCCCTTCCTGCCCTCATAAAAAAATGGATGTGGAACGGGTGAAAATGAGCGCAATGCGCAAAGCGATTGCCGATAATATGGTCAAATCGTTTTATGAAGCCCCGCATGCTTCATTAGTAACAGAGGTGGATGTAACCCGTATCTTGCAGCTGATTCAAGAACAAAAAAGTTCTTTCCTTGCGCAGCATGGAGCTAAGCTCACCATTACTCCTTTTGTCGCTCGAGCTATTTGCCGTGCTCTTCACGCTTTTCCTTTGATCAATGCCTCCTTAGATGGCGATACGATCGTCATGAAGCATTATGTAAATTTGGGCGTTGCTGTGAGCGTTGATCAAGGTGTGATGGTTCCTGTGATGAGAAATTGCCAGGCTCTCTCCGCTGCCCAGATTGCGCAGCAGATTGCCGATTTAGCTTTAAAATCGCGCGAACATCGCCTTTCTCTCAGCGAAGTGCAAGAGGGGACGATCACAATGACGAATTTTGGGATGACAGGAACGTTGATTGGGATTCCCATTATCCGTTATCCAGAAGTGGCTATTGTCGGTTTGGGAGCGATTGTAAAAAAAGTGGCTGCTATGCCGGACAATTCTATTGCTATTCGCTCTGTCATGATGATCTCTTTGACGTTTGATCATCGTGTCCTTGATGGCCTTTATGGCTGCGGGTTTTTAAATGAACTCAAAAAGCATCTAGAAGAGGATATTTCTCTTTAAAGCTATATCCGCTCTCAGGTAGAAAGTAAAATGGCAGCGATTTGACCAGTCGTTGCCGCATTTTCTACATAAATGAGGTGTATGAGACGTTTCCTCGAGCGCTTTCTCGTCCGGACTCTCCGGTTGGAAATTTTGACCATTTTTTTGGCCCTCATCTCCTTTTCTTCGGTTGTTATTGTTACCTTTACCTACTTTCGAGATACAAAAGCATTCGACTCGATCTTCCATCGTAGTATGCATCGGCTCAATAACGTGATTGTCGATAGAACGAGTTGCCTGTTGGCAGAATTTCGAAGGGTGCCGGAATTTATCCGTGGTTTTGTTGAGCAGCAGCCCCATCTTACAGTCCATAGTAAAGAGGTGATTGATTATTTTTTGAATATGATGAGCCAGCAAACGGATCTCACGACCTTGTTTATGGGGATGCCCAATGGGGATGCTTTAGTGATTGATAATCTATCTGTGACAGAGCATCCAAATTGGTTTTCTTCCAGCGAACTGGCTCCAAAAGGAACTGTTTACGCCTATCTTTTGCTAGACCGCTCGAAATCTGAAGGAAAACAAGAGACATGGAATTATGTCTCGAAAGATTTAAAAGTGATTGCTACACATGAAAAACCTTTAGATTATGATCCTCGATCCAGACCTTGGTATCAAGGGGCTGAAAGTTTGGGCAAATTATTTTGGACAGATTTGTATAGCTATGCTTTGAATGGAGTCACCGGGATTTCTTGTTCGGTTCCTATTTATGATCCTTCTGGAAAAATGGTTAGCGTTGTAGGGACGGATATCCCTCTTTACTTTTTATCCAAATTTTTAGCAGCGCAAAAAATAGGAAAAGAGGGCTACGCTTATGTTTGCGATGGAAAGGGACAGATTCTTGTGCCCGCTCCAGAAAATCAAGAGACGCAACAGTTGGTATCCGCAGCGTTTATCCGGGCTTCTCAAGTTGCCGGCGATTCGGAGTTTTATTTAGATTTTCAAAATAGAAAATATCTTATCTCTATTCATGGTTTTCCTCTTTCTTCTACGAAAAATTGGAATATCATTCTTTTCGACCCGAGAGATGATCTATTTCATGATATTTTAGCTGCTAGAAAACAGATTATTTTTATTTCTTTGGGCATTTTGCTTATCTCCAGTATTTTTGTTGTTTATTTTTCCAACCGAATTTCTCGTCCGATTGTGAGCTTATCCAAAGAGGTGGACCGCATTACGAATTTAGATCTAGAGAGCAATCTGCGAGTTTCTTCGATCATCAAAGAAGTAAAAATGATCGATACGTCGATTGCGGCCATGAGGTCAGCTTTGCGCTCGTTTAGCCATTATGTGCCGAAAGATATTGTTCTTGAACTAATCCGCAAAGGCCAGGAAATCACCTTAGGAGGGGAAAAAAAGGAGATTACCGTTTTCTTTTCCGATATTGAGGACTTTACTACCGTCTCAGAAGCGCTTTCCGTAGACCAGCTTACGCCGCTGCTAGAAGAGTATTTTGCTATCCTTTCCCGAACAATCTTATCGGGAAATGGGACCATCGATAAATATATTGGAGATGGGATTATGGCATTTTGGGGAGCTCCTCACTCTTTATCCAACCATGCAGACGAGGCTTGCCTTGCGGCTCTTCGTTGTCAAAGCCAATTAAAAAAATTGAACAATCAGAGGATCGAACATCGTCTTCCTCCCTTTTTTACACGCATCGGGATCAATACAGGGATTGCTCTTGTCGGCAATTTGGGGACGATGGAGAGGATGAATTATACTGCGATTGGAGATGCGGTCAATTTGGCTTCCAGGCTGCAAAATATCAATAAAACATATCATACCAAGATCATCATCGGAGAAGAGACGCAAAGTAAATTAAGCGCCGATTTTGTTATTCGCCCCCTCGATATTGTCGAAGTAAAAGGGAAGAAGAACAAAACGAAAATTTATGAGCTCATGGGGCTGGCCTCCGGAGACGCTGAGATCCAAGCGAGCGCAAAGCAGCTAGAGCTAAGCAAACTTTTTACAGAAAGCTATGATGCGTTTGAAGGAGGCCGTCTAGAAGAGGCAAAAGCAAAATTTCAAGCTATTCATACTTTGTTTTCCGACGATGAACCGACGAAAATGTATTTGGAAAGACTAATATAAGAAGCCAAATAGCCAGAGAGGGATTTTAGCTCCGGCTCCTTGCTCTAGATCATCGCATACGAGATAACCATTTTTTTCTGAACGGATTTGTTCGAAAGTTTTTTTTCTTCCGCCTATTTCAAATACATATTTTTTATTCACTAGAAAATCTCCATCTCCCGGCAGAGTAACTTCATGACTTTGTTGAGTCATATTCAAGAAAAAAGTCTCTCTTATAGTTCCTTTATCTGGCGCCTGGGAAGCAATGGCATAAAGTTGATTGGGATTGTTGAGATAGATTTTTGAAGGAGACTCTAAACGGTGTAATTTTTCAGTTGATTTTGAAAGAGATTGAATGAGTTCGGCATCCTCTAAATGAGAAAAATACGTTTTTAATGTTCGTAAATCTCCAATTTCTAGAATGGATTTTAAAGAATTCCAATTTGGTGTAAAGGGAACTGCATTAGCAATAAAAATAAGAAGCTCTTTTATTTTTTGCATACTAATGCCTGTTAATTGAGGATAGACTGAAGCTAAGTCTGATTCGATAGTTGTGTGAACGTTTTGTTCTAACGTCATTTTATAAAACGATTCATTTTGCATTTCATAAAAATAAGGATAATATCCAATCTGTAGGTATCGATTAAATTCAGGGATGATTTTTTGTTTTTTTATATCTAATTTTTTTATTACTTTGTCGGCGATGGTCGCATGGTCCTGGCAAAGTTCGTTTAAGTTGTAGGAGGGCAATTCTATTTGATGCGCTAATTCCAAATATTCTCGGAAAGACATTCCTTGCATTCGAAAAACTAAGGCTCTCCGTGATAGATCATGACTTCCTTTGGTAATTTGCAGCGCAGAACTTCCCGAGGCTAATACTCGTAGTTTGGGAAATGTGTCGTAAATACTTTTTAATTCTTGGGACCAATTAGGATGTTTGTGGATTTCGTCAAAAACGATCCATTCTCCGCCTAGTTGTTGAAATTGTTCAGCGATTTCATAAAGAGATAGCTTGCCTATTGCAAAGTGATCTGATTGGATGTAGAGGATTTTAGGGCTGAAGCGATCTCCCTGGGAGAAATCTAATAGCATTTGGACCAGCGTCGTTGTTTTCCCTACACCGCGAGGGCCGATAAGAATGGAGAGTCTGGAAGAGAGCGGGGTAGTTCGAATAAAATATCTTCGATAGGAAGAGTGTTTAATTTCTAAAAATTGACGACTTAGTCTATAGAGTTCTTCGATCATGCCCTACCTTGGAATGTAATCCCATTTTATAGAATAAAACTGTGGAATGCAATACATTAATGTAGTATGCTAAGTGTCAGTAGGTTGCAAGAAAATAACTACGAATACCCAGGTTTCCCATTGAACGTATACAAACCTTCCGACTTGGTTACGTCCATATTGATGTGATCGAAAGCTTGAAGGATTTGAATGACTTCGTGCTGGGATATGGGACGCAGATCTTCTCCCGAGGTGAAGCGGCAGCGCCACTGTTCAATGCAAAAAGTTTCTGGCTGCCCGCCAGGCCATAGTTTAACGCCGCGATTGAAAATAGCTTGTAAATGGAGAGGTCCTGCATTGATATGGGAAATGCGGGACATGAAGTCGGCCAGAGGTCCTTTATGATAGAGATAGACGTCGACACCGACGAGATGTCTCGCGGCTTGAGAGGCCGCATGTCTATGCAAAGCAGGCGAGGAACCTGTTTGATAAGCGACCGGGGTGAGCTGCTCTGGTTTTTTCCCGAGATTGGCAATGACGGCCTCCGCGAATTCTTGCGTTCCAACCTTTTTTTTGCTGACGCCTTCTTTAAAAATATCGTAAGTATGAATCCCTTCTTCCAAAGTTCTCAACCAAGCGTTATGAAAACGTTCTGCTACTTCGGGCTGTCCAATATGGGCCATCATCTGTATGGCAGCTAACATAAGGCCTGAAGGATTGGCTACATTTTGATTGGCTCTTCTTGGAGCAGAGCCGTGAATGGCTTCGAACATAGCTCCGAAATCGCCTATATTAGCAGAACCGGCAAGTCCTACGGAACCAGCAATTTGGGCTGCGACATCCGAAAGGATATCTCCATAGAGATTGGGCATGACGATCACATCGAACACTTCGGGCGTATCGGCCAATTTAGCTGCTCCAATATCCACAATCCAATGTTCATTGAGGATGTCGGGATATTCGAAAGCGATTTCATCGAACACTTTATGAAAAAGTCCGTCTGAGTGCTTCATGATGTTGTCTTTGGTAAAACAAGTGACTTTTTTACGCTGATGATTTTTAGCATATTCAAAGGCGTAGCGAATGATTTTTTCACAGCCGGGGCGGGAAATGAGTTTGATCGAGCAGCAAACATCAGGGCTTTGCTGATATTCAATTCCAGCATATAAATCTTCCTCATTTTCCCTTACGATCACGACATCCATTTCGGGGTGTTTTGTTTCGACAAAAGGAAAGTAAGAGACGCAAGGGCGGACGTTAGCATAGAGCCCAAGAGTGGTGCGCACGGTTACGTTAAGACTTTTAAATCCGCCGCCTTGAGGCGTTGTAATCGGAGCTTTTAAAAAAGCTTTTGTATGGCGGATTGTGTCCCACATTTTAGGGTCCATTCCCGAAGCAAAGCCCTTTAAATACATTTTTTCTCCGATCTCCACGTCGTGGATTTCGATTTGAGCTCCCGCTGCGTGCAAAACGTGCAGCGTCGCTTTCATGATTTCAGGGCCAATGCCGTCCCCTAAGGCTACAGAAATAGGTGTTTTCATAGCGACCAACTTTTGAATTCATTTCGGTATATAGGCGATTTGGCTAAAAACGATCAAGTATATTGAGTATTTATACGCTCAACTATATAGTTAGGAGGTTATGTTAGTGCAGCTATTCAACGACCAGCGTCAGTATATCAATGCCTTTTTCGATGCGCTGGATTTGGCGCAAACTGAGCGAATTTTACAGCAGTGCTTAGCTTGCAAAGGTTCTCTTATTGTAACAGGCGTGGGTAAAAGCGGACGTATAGCAGAGAAAATTGCGGCGACTCTCATTTCAACAGGAACTTCCGCTAGATTTTTGTCGCCTGGCGATGCGCTGCATGGGGATATCGGCTGTTTGTCGCGACAAGATATTGTTTTCTTATTTAGTAAAAGCGGGGAGTCGAAAGAGTTGCTTGAGCTATTGCCTTATGCGCAAAAAAAAGGAGCTCGGACCATTGCGGTGGTTTCCCGAGAAGGCTCTCAGCTTGCAAAGAGCTGCGATATGTCGATTGTTTTGCCCGTTGTCCAGGAGTTATGTCCTTACAATTTGGTCCCCACGACCTCTGCAATCGTCCAACTAATTTTTGGAGACTCTTTGGCGGTTGCCCTGATGAGATCCAAGCAATTTAGCGTAGATGAGCTAGCTTTAAACCACCCAGCAGGTCTTTTGGGAAGAAAAATTACTTTGAAAGTGGCTGATGTTATGCTCTCGGGCGCAGATATTCCTCTTTGCACATCGAAATCCTCTTTGATTGATATTTTGCATGAGCTTAGCGCTAAACGGTGCGGTTGTCTTCTTGTTGTGGATGATGGGCTTAGGCTGCAAGGAATTTTTACTGATGGGGATTTGCGCCGTTCTTTAGAAAAGAGAGGACAGAGCGCTCTTGAGCAGCCGATCTCTGATCTCATGACGCGGCAAGCTAAAACAATAGCCCCGGACGTTCTTGCCTGGGACGCTATGAAACTGATGGAAGAAGATCCGTCCCGGTTAATTACCGTGCTGCCGGTCGTTGAACAAGGCCGCGTTGTTGGCCTTTTGAGGATGCATGATATTTTACAGGTGAATTTGAAAACATTTTCTTAGAAACAACAAAAAATGGTTTTATATGTTTGATCCCTCTATCGCCTCTCTATTTGTACTGATCATTTTTTCTATAGGATATTGCGCTATTGTTTTTGAGCATAATATCAAAGTCAATAAAACAGCGTCTGCCTTGCTGATGGCTGTTTTAACTTGGACTGTTTTATTTTTGATTCAAGGGCACGTCTTATCTGAAGATGTGGCAGCTCTTGGCGAGCATTTAAGCAGCGTAAGTCAAATTATCTTTTTTCTGCTCGGCGCCATGACGCTTGTTGAATTGGTCGATTGCCACAAAGGGTTTAAGGTAGTGACCGATTTAATCCAAACAGGATCGAAAAAGAAAATGCTTTGGATTATGGGGTTTACAGCGTTTTTTTTATCCGCGATCTTAGACAATTTGACAACAACGATCGTCATGATCTCTTTGCTTCGTAAACTGGTTCCTGATCAGAAAGAAAGGATGCTTCTCGGCGCAACCGTTGTGATTTCAGCGAATGCCGGGGGAGCCTGGACTCCGATCGGCGATGTGACGACAACGATGCTTTGGATCAATGGGAACATCACTTCTCTCGCCGTGATTAAATCTTTGCTTTTGCCTAGCCTTTGCTCTCTTGTTGTAGCCCTTCTTTTGTTAGGAAGAGGTTTGAAGGGCAAATATCCTCAGTTGGTAGCAAGAGCTCATGATGAAGAGGTGGAACCAGCTTCGCGGCTGATCTTTTTCTTAGGTTTAGGTTCTTTAATATTTGTACCTATTTTCAAAACGTTGACAGGGCTTCCTCCTTTTATGGGGATTGTTCTCGCTTTGGGATTTCTCTGGCTTGTAACAGACATTTTGCACCACCCAACGAAAAAAGATCATTTACGCGTCCCTTATATTTTGACGAGGATCGATACTTCGGGCATCCTCTTTTTCTTTGGGATTTTACTTTGCATCGGTTCTTTAGAGTCTTTGGGCATGATGCGGGAATTGGCTCAATTTTTAGATCGTTATATCGGCAGCCTGCCCCTGATAGCGACGATTATCGGCCTTATTTCTGCCGTCATCGATAACGTGCCATTAGTCGCGGCGGGAATGGCCATGTACGATGTACAGACTTATCCCGTCGATTCGCCGCTTTGGCAAATGTTGGCGTATTGCGCAGGAACAGGCGGCAGCGTGCTGATTGTAGGTTCTGCTGCGGGAGTTGCTTTTATGGGGATGGAGAAGGTGGATTTTATGTGGTATTTGAGAAAAATCAGCTTTGCCGCTCTTTGCAGTTATTTATCGGGCATGGCGGTTTACTTGCTGCAGGAATATGCATTTTACGGCTGGCTGTAAGGAATTTTTTATAGAGACGCAGTCAAATTCTTGGCATTTGTAGCATTTAACATCCCTAGCGCATCGGGAGCGTCCGGTCTTTTTTCTGGGTCGAATTGCCCCATTTGGTTGAGGATGTTTTCTAAAGGAGAGGTGACAGGAAGGTCGGCAAATAGTCCGTCTCTTCTTGCCCTCTTTTCATCGAAATACTGATCGAGTTTTCGCGCGAAAAGTTCGTGCTGTTTTCTCGTGAGAACTTTTGCTTGAACGTCTGGAGAAGCTTGATTTGCGAGCTCCTCGGCTTCTGTCATAGCTTCATCAAAGATCCTGCTCAGGTCCTCTTGATATTCATGAAAACGTTCTTGATAGGCAGAGCTTAATCGAGGCAGATGGTAATGAGCCAAAGCTGTCATGCCTTGCCATATATCTACTTTAGTTGTCAGTTTATAAAACGTTCTTGATTCTCCTAAATAGCTGAGAATGGACTTCATTTGTTCGGGCGCATAATAGCCAAAAGAACCGGCGTGGACCTGGCCCGATGCAACCTTTACGGAGAGGCCAAAGTCTGCAATCAAAGCGGTCCCCTCTTTTCTTAAAAGAATATTTTCTAATTTTATGTCGGAGTGGATGATTCCCTTAGCATGAATATCCGCTAATCCTTCAAGAATGTCTCTCGTTATAGAAAAATGTTTTTCATCGTGATTAAATTCTGGATGTTGATTGGGGGTTTTAGTGAGATTGAATAGGCAATAAGGGGCATATTCTTCGATCAAATAATCTGAGTTTCCATCAAAAAGATGAATCACATGAGGGCTTTCTTTTAGAGATTTAAGGATGGAAATTTCCTCTTCTCTATACCCTCGGCCATCTTCATTTTTTAACACGGCAAGAGGCTTTCCTTGAATAGAAACTCCTGCAAGCACTTTGGATTGCCCTCCGCTGCCAAGAGAGAGTTTTGAGATCACAAACGCATCTTTTTGATCTAAGTGAACCCATTGGCAAAGAATTTTCTTCTGATGGGGGGGGCAAAGCCAGATGTTAGCATGAAGGATGCCGAAATTCTCTCCCGTTTTATCTGAAATCCATCGGCTTGTTTCTTTCGCCATAAGATGCAAATGGAGAGGGCGCAATGTAAAGGTTTGACCTAATGCTTCGAATGTCTGGCTGTGCTATGGATGATCTTGCCAGTATGAACCAAGGCTTCTGCTTCTCTTTTATCTTTACATGCGATGGTTTGCCGAGTCCAATGAGTTCCTCTGCAGAAAGTTGAGGTAGATGAACAAGCCATTTTATTATAAATCTTTATTTGTTTGACTATTATTATGTCATTTTTTTGTTAAAAACTATTAAAGAATGTAAATGTTTAATTCTTTGTTAATTAGGTGTGCGGTATTGAAGTATATTGATTATTTATTGATATTTTAAACTAGTTGTAGTTCAGTGGGGTACGGCAATTGATTTTTGGCGCTTTGAACCCATCCAATAGCCGATTCTTGAGTTACGAACGGTATACTACGAAAACAAAAAGACCCTGACAGATGTCTGCCAGGGTCCTCGCAAAAATACTGAATGAACTGTCTGTTACAGATCTAGGCTTAAGCTTAAGCTAAATCCGTTGAGGTTAAGGTTGCCGCGAGCCACTCTATCGTTAGAGTAGTAAGGGCCGTGGTAAAAGAATTTTCTGATGTTGTTTACATCAAACCATTCGTGGAATTCATAAGCAGCGCGCAGTCCTACACGGTACTTATTCTTGTCAAAGTATTGTCCCCAGGAAAGTCCAAGGGCAATTTCCACGTTTGTTACGTTTTGATAGAAGTCATCATCGATATCATAACCGTCGGCTGTGCCGTAATCTAACTGTTGTTCGATATTGAATTTACCAAACAATAGAGATCCTGCCATGTTGCCAAACAGGCTCCAACCTTTTCCTAGAACCCAATCAGTGTTTAAGCCAGTTCGGGCTCCAAAAGTCCACAGATCATTGTCGGAGTGAGCAATCGCTCGGTTAACTCCAGAGAAAGCTCCTCCGTAGTCAACAGAAAAATGTTGATCAATCCAAGCTGCACGAACGCCGAAATGGGGATTCAAGATTAAATAGCGGCTTACGTAATAGGGTTTGCCTAATTTTGCATCTAAAACGTTATAGGACGCTTTCCAAACAGCACTGGCGGTGTTGTTTGTATTCGTCATTAAAGCGTTTCCAGTTCCGCCTTGGGGGACTAAGAATTGAGGCATCAAAACGTTGTTAGAGCTTGGCGGTACAGATTCATTTTTGTAGTTGGTGATATTTAACCAAGTCCAAGAGAAATCTACATTCCAATTGTCATGATCTAAATAAAATCCAATGCCGAATCTTAGGCCAGGGTTATAATCCCAGTCGCTGTGGTTATTTGAAAACCCTAGAACTGTGCCATTGAATACGCCAGAGCCGGGTGATCCATCATAATTGCCGTTCGAAATGGCAAATTCCATGCCGTCTTGTTTAGCTTGGAAAGCTAATCCATCAACGTGTACATAAAAGTCGCGTGGGCAAGTAATGTTCATATCCAAAGGATAAGCAAAAGCGAAGGGGCCTGGTTTGGGCTCCTCGCAGCAAACTTCAGGTTTGGTGTCGCAGGGACCTTTAGGAATAGCGTACACGCTTGTTGTTGCTAGCAAAGCTGCAACGGAGGACGCTAATACCCTGCTGATTGGAAGCTTCCAATTCACATGCATAATATTCTCCAATTGTTCATGTTTCGAGGTTTCAAGGTGTTGATCCAAGCCCTCATTTTTGTGCAAAAAGCTTTTTTCGTTTTGCAAGATTTTTCAACAATTTTTCATTGTCTAAGATCTTTTTCCCCATGCGGGGGTTCACAATTTTGACAATAATTTTTTTTGATTAATATTCGCAATGTTTTTTTACTGATTTGCAAAATTTTTTCATCAAAGTCGTTTGAAAACTCGTTTCAATCAATAGTTCGAGTCGCGTGAATATGTGTGCGCTCGCGCAGAATAAAAAACGCCTTTTAGGCTAATTGAAAAGCCAGATTTTTAGAAGGCTCTACGGCTCTGCTAAAAGAGGGTTGTTGGTATTCGCAAAATGGTTTTGTTGGAAACTTTTGCCAAATATCGAGCTACAGTCTCTGGGCCAGCTCTTACATTTTTTTGGGGTGTTTCTTAACTCCTTGCGCGTCAGCTCTTTTTGTTCTCGATTTTTATTGTTCGTAAGTTGCTTATTATCAGGTTTTTACGACTAAGTTTTTTTTTAAAATGGAAAGGATTTGCTGAAAAAATCCGATTTCATATATGTTCTTAGCTTCGTTTCGAGTGAAAGACGAGTGAAACGAAAGATGGACAAAGTGAGTGTCCAAGGCGAAAAGCCAAGTTGTTTTGACAGTAGAAGTAGAGAAATGTGTGAGGAACTCCTGATGATGAAGAATCATCGGGAAGCTTCGATGAACGATGAGTTCGTCGAAGTTGATAAACTTGTGAGGATCTGTTGAGTGATCAGCAGACCTCGTCAATATTTTTTTTATATTTTTGAGAATTTGATCTTGGTTCAGATCGAATGCTGACGGCGTGGATGAGGCATGCAAGTCGCACGATATAGGGGCAACTCTATATAGTGGCGCAAGGGTTAGTAATACATGGGTAATCTGCCTCTAACTTGGGAATAACGGCTGGAAACGGCCGCTAATACCGGATGTGGTGGTGTAAGGCATCTTATATTTATCAAAGCAGGGGATCGAAAGACCTTGCGGTTAGAGAAGAGCCCATGGGATATCAGCTAGTTGGTGGGGTAAAGGCCCACCAAGGCTAAGACGTCTAGGCGGATTGAGAGATTGACCGCCAACACTGGGACTGAGATACTGCCCAGACTCCTACGGGAGGCTGCAGTCGAGAATCTTTCGCAATGGGCGAAAGCCTGACGAAGCGACGCCGTGTGAGCGAAGAAGGCCTTCGGGTTGTAAAGCTCTTTCGCTAGGGAACAAGGGAAACGGGATAATACCCCGTCGACTTGAGGGTACTTAGTAAAGAAGCACCGGCTAACTCCGTGCCAGCAGCTGCGGTAATACGGAGGGTGCAAGCATTGATCGGAATTACTGGGCGTAAAGGGCGCGTAGGCGGCCGAGAAAGTCAGATGTGAAATTCCGGGGCTCAACCCCGGAGCTGCATTTGAAACTTCTTAGCTAGAGGATGGTTAGGGAAAACGGAATTCCACGTGTAGCGGTGAAATGCGTAGATATGTGGAAGAACACCGGTGGTGAAGACGGTTTTCTGGGCCAAACCTGACGCTGAGGCGCGAAAGCTAGGGGAGCAAACAGGATTAGATACCCTGGTAGTCCTAGCCTTAAACGATGCATACTAGATGTAGGCGGGCTCAACCCTGTCTGTATCGGAGCTAACGCATTAAGTATGCCGCCTGGGGAGTACGCTCGCAAGGGTGAAACTCAAAAGAATTGACGGGGGCCCGCACAAGCAGTGGAGCATGTGGTTTAATTCGATGCAACGCGAAGAACCTTACCTGGGCTCGAAATGTAGAGGACGACCACAGAGATGTGGTTTCCCGAAAGGGTCTCTATATAGGTGCTGCATGGCTGTCGTCAGCTCGTGCCGTGAGGTGTTTGGTTAAGTCCAGCAACGAGCGCAACCCTTATCGTTAGTTGCCAGCGCGTAATGGCGGGAACTC
>JAJXYX010000027.1 GCA_021780355.1 bacterium
GCCTCGATCGATCATCAAACGCAAGTGATCAACTGGAAACGCGAAGCGTTGGAAGGCGATAGGGACTTAAATCCAAAGAAACTGAAAAGTCGAAGAAAACTATAAACTATAGGGGGCGAAGCCCCGAGAAATAAAGAACTTACCAATTTACGTAGCAGCCGGGCTCGAGGGGGAGGAAGCTGCTGGGGGGGAGGCCTTTTTTTTGAAGAGCTAAGAAGAGATCGTAGGGAGGACGGTTAAGGGGTTCGTCAGAGAGGCGGAAAGTTTTCCAGTGCATGCCTATGCTAAGGCGAGACGAGACGTCTTGATGGATTTCCACGCCGTCGTAGGGACTGCAGTGAACGGGGCTCATGAAATCGATGGGGATGTAGGTGCCAATGGGAATGAGGCTGAGATCCATGTGGGGCCAATGCTGGCCGATTTCCTTAAATCCGATGGGGTTATAGCCTGTGTCGCCTGTGAAGTAGAATCGTTTATGAGAAGTTTTGGATTCAAAAACATATCCATTCCAGTGCGTTTTATTTTGATCCCAAAGAGTGCGACCTGAGTAGTGTTGAGCGGGAACCGCGGTGATTTGAAAAGAGAGGTCATTATGTACTTGCCACCAGGAAAGTTCTATTGTACGGGTGATGCCTCGCTTTTTAAACCAAGGTGTGAGTTTGGAAGGAATTACCCAAAGGATATGAGGATGGAGGCGATGCAAATGCATGACTGTGGCGGCATCTAAATGGTCATAGTGATTGTGGCTGAGTAAAACGACATCGACAATGGGGATGTCCGAAAGAGCGATCGGCGCAGCGTGAAAGCGTTTCAATCCTGGAATTTTCACTGGGGCGCAATAATCGCTCCAAATAGGGTCAGTTAAAATGACCAGAGAATCGACTTCTAATAAAAAAGTGCAATGCCCCATCCAAACCACTGAAGGCTTGGTTAAATCAAGTTTCGGAGCTTCGAAAGGATAGGTAAAATCAACAGGCGGCGGATGAATCGGCTCTTTATAAAGGCCGGCTCTCCAGCGAAGAACCTGCCAAAAATTCCTTTTCGAATCGATAATGTGCGGATTAACAAAGTGTTTGCGTCTCATAATTCTTTCCATACTCAATGAAGAGAATTATTCTCAACCTTTCTTAGCAATTCGTAGAGCCGCAAAACTTACAGATGCGCGCTTCCGTCAGTATAAATTCAGCACAAGCAGGACATTTTTTCTTAGCTTTTGCAACAGAGGCGCCTATAATCCCTATCAAAGGACTCAAGAAAAAAGCAAGACAGAAGAATCCCCAAAAAGAACGTCCCTTTTTACTAGCCAAAAGACCAGCTACACAACCCAATGCAATCCATAAAACTATAATTATCATTTCGCACCCTATAATTTATAAATTTTCATAAATAATATATCAGCGAAAAAGAATTCGCGTCTACATAAAAAAAAACAGGATTTTAAAGGACGCAGTCCTTTAACGTGGTCTCGGGCAGCGCCCTCCAATCCCAAAACTCTAATAATAAATAAGTTGGATTTTTATATGAATTTGTGATATGTTTAATAAAATAAGCTTATCAAATCCATAAGACACCGCATTACATTAAAAAAACATGAATCAAACTCATTCGCTTACGCGCTATCCGGAGGGGAGCATTCGAGAACTTTGGTCGATCTCGATGCCGCTCATGATTTCGATGCTCGCCTCGCTCTTCATGATTTTTACGGATCGAATTTTTCTAGCCCGTTATTCACTGGCTTCGCTGAATGCAGCCGTCACAGCGGGCACATTAGCTTGGGCTTTGATGGTAGGCGTCGGGATGTTGACGGCCATGTCGGAGATCTTTGTTGCCCAATACAATGGGGCCAAACAGTACCAAAGGCTAGGCGTTCCTGTTTGGCAGATGATCTGGGTTTCTCTTTTTTCACTCATTTTCTTTATACCCATTGGGATTTGGGGAGCTCCCCTTTTCTTTCGAGGCAATCTCTATGGCGATTTAGAAATGGAGATGTTCCGATGGCTCATGTTTTTCGGGCCCAGCTACGCGCTCATGACGACGCTTTCTGGTTTTTTTATCGGGCGAGGCAAAACCAAGATGCTCGTTTGGCTGGCCATCAGCGCGAATATGATCAACATCGTGCTCGATTGGGCGTTGATTTTCGGCGTGCCAGGATGGATTCCTGAAATGGGGATTCGAGGCGCCGCGATTGCCACTTGCTTTGGCTATACTTTTGAAGCCACTATTTTGACTTTCGTCTTTCTACGCAAAAAAAATAGAGAAAATTTCGGCACAGGCCGCTACCAAATTGACTGGCCAGAGCTTAAAAAATGCTGCAAAGTGGGATTTCCTCAAGGCGTCTTTTGCAGTTTAGAAGTATTTGGCTGGGCTATTTTCTATTGGCTCATGACAAAACTCGGCGAAGTGCACATCACCATTTCAAGCATTTGCCAAAGCATGATCATCCTCCTCTCATTTTTCTATGACGGACTAAGCCGAGGCGCCGCCGCCGTCGCTGGCAATCTCATTGGCGCAGGCAAAAAAGAAACCGTCAGCAAAGTCCTCAGATCGGGCACTCTTCTGCTTGTTTTTTTCAATCTAACCGTCGGCGTGTTTCTTGTCCTCGATCCAGACGACACCATCCGTCTCTTATTTTTAGAAAATGGCTCTTCCACTTCCATCGATCCTGCTTTTCAAGGCGCTCTGAAAACATGTCTCATCTTTTCGTTCTTCTACCTTTTTTTTGAAGGAATCCGCTGGCTTTTATCAGGTCTGCTCGTCGCCGCAGGAGACACCCTTTTTCTCTTCCTAGCCGGCTCGCTTTCCGTCTGGTTTCTACTTTTAGCCCCCGTCTATCTCCTCGTCATCCAAAACGGCCGCTCCGTTGAATGCGCCTGGGGACTTGCGTCCCTCTACAGCGCCCTTTTATTCGCCATCTACTGGATTCGCTTTAAATGGGGCCGCTGGAAAACTATCGAACTCATCCAACAACCACTCCCAAAGCCCCAAGAGCTCATTTCCCCCGCTACCGAACCTGCTGAAAACCTATAGAGCTTTGTCCTATTTGCGCTACCGACTCAAACACTCGCGAATCGCCTTCAGTTCTCTCATGATCTTCGCAAACATATCGAAATCTGAGGTCTTGGTACCTTGCAGCAAAACCTCTTTTTAGGAGAATCGGATTGCTTACACGGCCGAGCTCTTTTAAGAGGGAAAAATTGTGCATATTTCTGGCGCCGATTTGCAAGATGTCAACGCGCCTTGCGAGATCCAGATGAGAGACGTCTATGACCTCTAAAATGGTGACGAGGTTGTGATGGACTCTTGCTTCTTGTAGGATGTTGAGCCCTTCTTCTTCGAGCTCTTGGAATTCGTAGGAAGAAGTGCAAGGCTTAAAAGCCCTCCCCGAAGAGAGTGAGCTCCATGCTGCTTGGCTATTTGGGCGCAAAGGTGCATTTGCTCTTTTGATTCAATCAAGGACTTGCAATGATGAAAAGCTCTTGACCGCCGATTTGCTTTCCTTTGATCTCGGTGCCGGAGGAGAGCTTCTGGCTCCCGTAGTCCCTTTTCGACATGGGTAATAGATGAATCTACCTGAAGCTGCGCTAATAGCTTTGATGCGCTCCGGTGGAATGGAAGGAGCGACAACAAAAATAGGAGAAAGACCAAATTTTTTACATAGGAACTGACGGGTGGAAGATTCTTCTAAAAACAAATCCACAATGAGAATTCGGCAGCGCCTGATTTTTTACCCTGAAATAAAAAATTTTCAAAATCATTTTAAATAGGATTAAAATAGGCAAACAAAATAATAGCAGGCTATGTTTATTTGCGAAGCTCTTTGAATAAGTAAAGAACCTTTTGAGACTTGCTATTTGCCAAAAGATCTCGGAAGCCCACGCCAAGGCGGCTCAATATCTACCATTATATTTCCGGATAAAAATCTTTTACACTTTCTATCTATGCTTAAATCCAGTAGACTATGCGGTCTATCACAGAGATCTTTATTGCATTAATTCTGTATATTCATTTTTAAAAATCGTTGCACTTCATTTGTGAAACGGAACACCAAGACAAAAAGGTTTTTTATGTTTTCAATCAATCCAATCAATCCAATCAATCCAATCGATGTAAATTATTGTTGCAATTTTCATATAGAGGACCCCAAAAAAATAGAGATCGCAAAGGAACTTTCAATCGATCCAAACATTTTAAACATCTGTGAGGAACTCGCTTCAAGAGAGGTTTTATTTAAACAAAGTATTATAGACTGGTATCTAAAAATATATCAATGCATGGAAAGCCAACAAGAATATTTTCGATGGACAAAGGAAGAACTGATTCATCTATCAAAAGTATTTTTGAATTGTTATATAAACGAGTGCGATAAATTAACTATTAAATCATACAATCCATTGAAATTTCTTCCAGAATTTTTTTATTTTCCAAGCCTTGAAATCATTGAAATAAACAATTGCCATCTAGAATCAATGCCAGAATATTTTTTTCTTCCAAATCTTAAACATCTTAATTTAACAGAAAATCAACTAACAGAAATTCCAAAAAATTTAAAACTCTGTAAAAAACTTGAAAAACTTATAATTCCCAACAACCAAATTAATGAATTGCCAGAAGAATTCGATTTTGAAAAACTTGAATTACTTGATTTAAGTTCAAACAATCTCACATCCATTCCAAAAAGTTTTAATTGCCCTGCTCTTAAATTTCTAATATTAGAGGATAACGAAAACATAGAAGAACTCCCCCTCAATTTAGCTTACTGCTTTGATTTGCAATGCATTTACATTGATGGAACATTAATTCCAGACGATATAGTTGATCTAATTTTTAAAAAACAAGAAGAGCTAGAAAATGCCGAAATGATAGGAAGTACGTTAGGTAGGTGGAACGAACAGCTAGATCCTAATTTGGATGCTCATTCTGATCTATGGCTCCCAATGGAAATGATTGGTGAAATCGCAGAAATTGGCAATATGCATGGCTACGAGGGTGAATATTCAGACAAAGCAGTTACCCTTGCACAAAAGACTTATGGAGAATTTCAAATTGCAACAACACTTAGAATTTGCCATGAAATTATAACGATGGATCCAGGCGATTCAGATGAAATCCTTTTCAAGCAAAGTATTGTAAAATGGTGTGTAGAAAAGTACGAAAAAAATGAAAACATGAACATGGTGATAGATGTCGCAAGAAAAATCTTAAATTGTTATACTGAAAGATCGTATACGCTCAGTTTTTCTAATCATGGTCTTTTGAAAAGTCTCCCGGATAACTTATATCTCCCTAATCTTAGATATCTAAATTTAGAATCCGCTGGGCTAGAGGTTTTTCCGAAAAATTTTTACCTTCCAAACCTTAAATGGTTGAATGTGAGCAAAAACAGACTGTTTACACTACCGGAAGATTTGCTGGAATGTAAGAAGCTTGAATTTTTACTCGCGGTAAATGCAGAGATTTATTTCCTACCAAAAAAATTACACTTTCCATTACTTAAAAAGCTTCGTTTAGAACACAATCTTATAGAAAGATTCCCTTATGATTTTGAACTTCCTTTTCTCAAAAAACTTAATTTAAGCCGCAATGGTTTAACAAGCTTTCCAGATAATTGCGAATTTCCTTCACTTAAAAAACTCGACTTAAGATCCAATTTTTTAAAAAGCTTCCCTGAAAATTGTGTATTTCCAAAACTTGAGAATCTTAATTTAAGTATGAACGAATTAGAAAGTTTACCTAACAATTGTGAATTTCCTTCGCTAAAAAAATTGATTTTAACTCAAAACCCTCTCTTGCAACAACTTCCTATCGATTTAGCTCATCGAGATGATTTGGAGATCATTAATGAGCAAGAAATGAAAGTTTCTGAAAAACTAGAAGAGGGAGAAATGACCACAAGATGGCCAAGTGAAAAAAATGAACGCCCAGATAATGACTTTGACCTAGAAATTCCCACAGCCATGGAAATAATTGGCGAAACTGAAGAAGAAAGTGGTAAATCAGAGAGTCATATTGTTCCAGCAAGCTTTCCTAACCAATTCTTAGGTTCTCGTAAACGTAAGCGGTAAAAGCTAATTCTACCAAAATGAATTAAAAATCAACCTATTAGACGGGTTCAAAGCGCCAAAAATCGATTGCGGCAAAGTGGGTTGCATTGCCTCATACTAGCCCACTTTGCCGCAGTCGATTTTTGGCAGCGATCTCCCGTCCAATAGCCGATTCTTGAGTCACGAACGGTATAAAAGCTCCGCTCTTAGACCCTCCAAAAATCTGGCCCCGTCTGAACTCCCTTTTATTTTATGCTGCGTTCGCAGGAAAAAAGAACAAGGGGTTCCAAGGGGGTTTGTCCCCTTGGCGGGTCTAAGGGCGGAGCCCTTAAGTTGACAGCATTGCCTGAACGCTCAATGCTGTCAACTTAAGGATCAACACACCCGCGGCATAGAGAAAAATCGCTTTGGTTGCCCCAACCCATCTCGCGAAAAATGTCTCCCAGGCTTTACTGGCACTTTGGCTCTGCGTGCCAGTTT
>JAJXYX010000105.1 GCA_021780355.1 bacterium
AAAGAGTTGTGGTGGCACAACAAAAGAAAACATGCTAAAATAGGGACATAAATGATCAAATAATGCCTCCAAAAGCGGACATTTTAAAAAAACGCAAAAGTAGGACATTTCTAAAAAACGCTAACAGGTTTATTTGTTGTTTTATTAATAATTCGTTAATTAAACGTTGGTTTTTGTTGTAAGTTGTTTGTGTAGAGGGGCGCCTAATGATAAAAAAAAGGAACCTCGGGTTATTCGAGTGGGATGAGAAGGGGGGGCTTCCTTAGACTTGGTTAGGTCTGCTTTTTGAGCATGTCGTTGCTAGCGATTTGTGTCGGATGAACCTTCTATTGTTTTGGGGGCACTACCCTGTTTTGAACCTGTTTCATGTGGGCTAAGAATTCATCATCAGAATCTTCTTTTGGTATTGGTTGATTTGAGGAAACGGGTTTCCTATAGATTAAGTTCAAGGCGCTTTCATGTCTCTCTATTCGTTCTCTTGTCCAGCGAGGCGGACTTTTTTTCGAATTCGTATTAGATTCCCCTAGGAAGGGGGGCCGCTCGGCCAGATCTGACATATCCGAACTCGACGGCTTCGCAGGATTTTGCAGGTGTCCTAGTTGATCATCAGGTTGTGCCCCAGTGAAAATGTTTGAGTTCCCTGTAGTTTCATTTCTATTTTCAGCAAACGTTTCTAATTTTGGGGGGTCTTTTGATATATCATCAGAAGCTTCGTTTTTAGGAAATTTTTCCTTTAACTCATCAACCGTAGGAAATTTCCCATGTGTTTTTCTGTAATCAAGTATGTAATGTTTAAATTCATCGGTAGAAATATTTAATCTTACTCCTTCACCACATAAATCCAGGAGAAGCGCATTTTCGCACCCATTTTTAGCAGCGGCGATTGCGCCGGTTCCTAAGATCGCTAGGGCGACTCCGATTTCTGCGCCAATAAATGGCGCCAAAGGTAGGGTTAAAACGAAGGCTACTGGAGATAAGGGGCTTGCAAAGAAAAGGAATAAGCCTACTAACAAAATAGCGGCCAAGGCGACGGCGGCTACGATCTTCCATCTCGGCGCCTCTTCTTGAGCTTTATAAGCATCATAATAACCCTGAGCTTCTGCCTTATTTGGTGCTTCTGTAGTCATAATTAACCTTAATATTTATTTGTATATCATTGTATTATATCATAATTGTAATTATTAATTCAATTGCGAATTTTGTTGTTTTTATGTAATTTACTTATTTTCAGTTTGTTGTGTTTTTTGAAAAAAATGGGCTGAAGGGCTAAAAAATTGCGTATCTAGGTGACAGGCCTAAACAATCTCTATATACTGATTTTTCTTGAGGGTTGGTTTCTCTTGGGATGGATGTTTCTTGTTGGGGTGAGCTGATGGGTTATACAGTTCTTTTGGCTGTCGGGGGCAGCGGGGGGCATTTGCTCCCGGCCCAGCAGCTGGCGATGTTGCTGGGAGGCGAGGCCAGGGTGGTCTTTGCTGGCTCGGGGCTTTCAAAAAGTCCGTTTTTTGAGAGGGAAGAGTTTGCTTTTGAGGATGTGGAGGCGGCGCCTTTATGGCCTCCGGTTCGGTTTTTGAAAAAGGGGGGGAGAGGATTTCTTCAGAGCGTGAGGTTGTTGAAAAAGCTTAAGCCCGATGTGGTTGTGGGCTTTGGCAGCTACCATGCTTTTCCTGTCTTGGCGGCGGCGGCTTTGCTTCGAAAAAACATCATTTTATATGAAGCCAATTCGGTGTTGGGAAAGGTGAATCGGTTGTTTGCCCCTTTGGCTCATGTAATGGCCTTGCAGATTCCTTTGCAAAAGCCCGTTCGCGCAAGGCAGCAGTATGTTTCGTATTTTCCTTGGCTAGAGCAGGGTGGGTTGTGGGAGAAAGAGAGGGCTTTGGCCTTTTATGGTTTTGATCTTTCGGCTCCTGTATGCTTGGTGTTCGGCGGCTCGCAAGGAGCGGCTTTTTTGAATGGGACGGCGCCTTCGGTCTTAAAGGGCTGCCAGGTGATCCATTGCGTGGGAAAGCTCGAGGCTCTTGAAGGGGTGAGGCTGGCTTATGAAAAGCTGGGAATTAAGGCTTTTGTGCAGGTGTTTGAATCGGAGATGGCAAGGGCTTATGCCGCGGCGGATTTTGCTTTGTGCAGAAGCGGAGCTGCGACGACGACGGAATTGATCCGCTACCGAGTGCCAGCTGTCATGGTCCCTTTTCCGTATGCAGCGGAAAATCATCAGCAGTTCAATGCTCGCTTTTTTTGTGAAGAGGTGAAAGGCGGCTTTTGGTTGGAAGAGAAAAAGGCGTTTTGTCTTCGAGAAGCGGTTGAGACGTGTTTGCTGCAATTAGAGGGGTTAAAGCAGGCTTTGCAAAAATTTGATCAAATTGAGAGGAAAAGAGTAGACTTGGCGCAGGTAGTGAGGAGTGTTGGGTCATGCAAAGATATCATCTAATCGGCATTGGCGGCATTGGGATGAGCGCTTTGGCTAGAATCTTGGTTCAGCAAGGTTTTGAGGTGCAAGGCAGCGATCAAAAAGAGAGTTTTTTGATCGGCGAGCTTCGGCAGGAAGGGATTTCTGTTCAGATAGGCCATACGAAAGAAGCTTTGGGGTCGGCTGCTGTTGTTGTCTACTCTTCGGATATTCGAGACAATAACGTAGAGAGAATGGAAGCTGAGCGTCTCGGGCTTCCCCTTTTGCACCGCTCTGAATTGCTCGACATCTGCATGCGGGGAAAAAAGCCTCTTTTAGTCACGGGTACTCATGGCAAGACGACGACGAGCTCTTTATTAGCGCATCTTTTGATCGAGGCAAACTTTGATCCAGCTTTTGTCGTCGGCGGGATTCCTTTGGGGCTAGGGACGAATGGGCGCTGGGGGCTTGGTGAGTATTTTGTTGCGGAAGCTGATGAGAGCGATGGATCCTTTTTGAAAACGCCAGCTTTTGGGGCGATTGTTACGAATTTGGAAAATGATCATCTTTGCTATTGGAAGCAGCCTGAAGTTTTGGACCGGGCTTTTAGCGTTTTTTTTTCGCAAGTGGAATGTCCTCGCCATCTTTTTTGGTGTGCGGACGATGTTCGTTTAAACTCTCTTCGGCCTCCTGGAGCCTCTTATGGTTTTTCTGAAACAGCAGATTGGAAGCTTAGTGGATATGTACAAATGGAAGAGGGGCTTTGTTTTGATCTTTCTTTTGGAGCGGTTTGCTACCCCTCTTTGCAAGTCTCTCTTTTTGGGCGCCACAACGCTCTCAATGCGGCAGCGGCATTTGCTTTAGCCTTAAGTCTCGGAGCGGAAGAAGCGGCTTTGCGCCAGGCTTTGATTTCGTTTGCGGGCGTAAAAAGGCGGCTTGAATGGAAAAAAAAGGTGGGTACGATTGAGCTGTTTGACGATTATGGCCACCATCCCACGGAAATTGCAGCGACTCTTTCTGCTCTACGGGCAAAAATTGGAGACAAACGGCTTGTTGTGATTTTTCAGCCGCACCGCTACAGTCGAGTCCAGGAGCTGATGGATCTCTTTTGCGAGTGTTTTGATCAAGCAGATCTTGTTGTCATGACGGATATTTATGCAGCTGGAGAGAGGCCTGTTGAAGGAATATTGGACTTATTACAGCAAAAGATGAAGGCGCGGCTTGGCACCAAGCTGACTTATTTTCCTAGAGAAAAACTAGAAGAGGCTGCCGCTGGGTTATTAAGCCGTTTTGATGTTGTGCTCACGATTGGCGCTGGTGATGTGACGCACTCGGGCGAGGGGATCTTGAACAAAGCAGGTGTATGTCTTCCCATTGGACCATGAAACAAGCTCTTTTTTGTTTGATCGGCTCAACATGCTTTACGCTGGTTTTGAGCTTGGGAGCTTTTGCCCTTTATCGTAATTGGAAAATCAAACGGATGACAAGTCCGCAGTACCGGATCGTTTCGATTATTCAGACCGGAATGGAAAAAGAGGCGTTGAAAACTGCGTATTTGGCAGAACTTCTTCAACTCTCTGTTGATGAGCCATCTCAGCTTTATGCATTGGATTTAAAAAAAGCTCAAGCGATGCTTTTGTCTTCTCCTTTAATTTCTGAAGTGAAGGTGAAAAGAGTTCCTCCAGGTACTCTTTATATCGACTATGCAGTGCGAAAGCCGGTCGCTTTGCTTGGTGATTACGCCAATACAGCCGTCGATAAAGAGGGGTTTTTATTTCCGGTGGCTCCCTTTTTCTCGCCTAAGCAAATTCCTGAAATCTATCTTGGCCTGCCCCCTTTTGGAGCTCCTGAAGATGCTATGGAAAGGAAAGGAGGGGAGTGGCAGTCTCCTCTCAAAGGCCGCTACTTTGCCTTGGCTCTTGAAGTGCTGCAGTTTTTAGAAGAGTTTCATCTACAAGAGGGACTGCGGGTGGAAAGGATCGATGTGTCCAACGCTTTTGCTTCGAGTCTTGGACAAAGAGAAATCGTATTAAAAATTGAAGATGAGCTCGTCTTGCACCAGAGAAAAAAAGAGCTGATTTGCCAATTTCCTAAATTGCTTCGCCTCGCTCCTAAAGATTACCGGTTACAGCTCAATAATTTTTTTGCTCTGCGCCGCAGTATGCTCGATGATTATCGACGGCAGCTCGTCTCTGCCGATCAAGGCGGCCGATTTGCTGTGCGTATTATCGATCTTCGCATCCCTCAGCTTGCCTTCATCGACAATGCAAAAGCTCAATAGTTATGCCAGAGAGGAATGGTTTTGAGATGCTGGGAAATAGCTTCTTGAAGGTTTTTGTCTAAAGGAAGATCTTTGATGGTTTTCCAGTTTTCTGAAAAGAGTTGAACTGTTTCTTGCACGCAATCGAGGACCAGTTGTTCAGGGAGTTGAGCTTTTGAGCAAAAGCGTTTGAATTGATCGATTGTAAGATCTTTGAAATCTTTGCTATGCATGAAATTCAATGCCAGTTTGTCTTCCGGCAAATAAAGGATTGTGGAAACGAAATCGTAGGCAGGCGCGAGCATGGCTTTATTTTTCTCTTTATAGATAAGAGACCAATTTTTGAGATGCATGTCTCCGTTGCCTATTAGAGCGTTAAATACGAATCGTCTAATAAATTCTGCAATGCCAGTCTCTCCGCATTCTTTCCATATGATCTCCGCGATATTACGGTAACTTGCTTTTTGATATTTCTTTTCAGGGTAAACTCCGAAAACTTGTGCAAAATCTTCGATATGAATTTTATGGCCTTCTTGAGTTCGATCAAATCGTTGAATAGCAAAAATGTTTTCACCCAAGCGATCGAGCTCTTTGGGCATCCCTTTCACTTCTTCAATAGGAAGTAAAGCGGTTTTAGGTACATCGATTCCAACTCTTTTAGCTAGCTCCATCATGGTATATTCATTTTCTGGAACGCCTCGGAAAATAGAATGGGGGAGTTTAATGATCCAATCTCCTCCCACGCCATTGGTGGGAATAACGAGCCCATGATCGCTGCGTTGGATGCCCGAAAATTTTAATTGTATTCCTGCCAAAGAAAATCGAAACATGAGATCTTTCTTTTTTTTCTTTTCCTTTTCAGTTTGATCCGATGGAAAAGGCATGTTGTTGCGATCTAATGGTTGTATGGTAAGCGCTCCAGGTAGGTCTTGGCCTAAAATCCATAAAAGAAAGAATTCGTGTTTTGGATTGATATTGGCTCGTTTTGCTAAATATTCTCGCAAAAGTCCTTCTGGTAAAAGGTTCGAAAAAAATGGGGGAAGTTGAGTTCTCGTCATCGGAATCTCTTGAATAAGATTCCCTAGGGTATCCTTAAATGATAAACTGAGAGTCGCTCGAGAAACATCGTCAATGTAATCTTGGTCCCAAGTGAAAGCATTTGAATCTCCTGGCAAGTGAGTAAGAGTTCCGATAGGCTTGTTGTACAGTAGAACTTTAAGAGCGTGGATTTCAGTCGTCTTCATCTTCCTCATCCAGTTGATATGCAGGAATTTGTTTTGTTCCTCTTGGGAATTTTTGTATAGCTTCTACGGCTGTTAGATGTTCCCGTGAAACCAATACAGGTTCTAAATCCAGCGCGCGGGCCATTTCTATAAAAGTAGATAGTTGAAAATCGATGAGACCTTGCTCTAGTTTAGAAATGTGGCTTTGCGCAATGCCTATTTTGGCACTAAGCGCTCTTTGGCTCAAGCCCTTCTTTTTTCGAGCTGCTCTGAGCTGGTCTGCAAACACTTGGACGGAGTAGTTCATGTTTGATATACTTTAGTAGATCATATTATCTTAATGATATACTATAATATATCAAATGTCTAGGTGAAATTCTAACGGGTTCAATATAAGCTTATTAGGGTGAATGGCAATCAACCCATCCGCTGTATTGAGGAAGATGTCTTTCTATCTAATAGCGGATTGTTGAATCGCGAACGGTATACCGAAATGAATTCAAAAGGTCGCTAGGCCAGGGCGATTTAACTAAAATTTTTTGACACATTCGGACAAAAAAATCTTGCCAATATTCCTTGCAAGTATCCAACTCCGAAAGTTGCAGCTCGCCTGACGGAGGCGAGCCCTCTTTCCGGATCCACA
>JAJXYX010000071.1 GCA_021780355.1 bacterium
TTTGATGATCGATCGCCTCGATCGATCATCAAACGCAAGTGATCAACTGGAAACGCGAAGCGTTGGAAGGCGATAGGGACTTAAATCCAAAGAAACTGAAAAGTCGAAGAAAACTATAAACTATAGATCAAAGGGCTTCGCCCTTTGAAATCCCTTTTGATTTTTGTGAAAAGTTGTATACTTTTTTCGGTATAAAGAGAACTCAATGCATAAACGAGACGGACGCGTCTGCGTTATTTTACTCAATTGGAACGGAAAAAAAGACACCCTTGAATGTTTACATTCTTTGCAATCTATCACTTATAAACGAATGCAAACAATCGTTGTCGATAATGGTTCGACCGATGATTCCGTTCAAGCCATTCGAAAAGAGTATCCTTTAATCCCCATTTTAGAAACGGGAGAAAATTTAGGATTTGCAGGGGGTAATAACATCGGAATCAAGTGGGCTCTAAGAAAACCATTTGAATGGATTTTACTACTCAATAACGATACGACTGTAGATCCTGGCTTTATAGAAGCTTTTTTAGATGCTGCAAAAGAAAAAAAAGCCAAACTTCTCGGCGCGAAAATTTACCGCTACCACGACCCGAAATGCATCGATCATTTAGGCGGCTTTTGGAATCCAAAAATCGCAGAATTCGAATGTCCTTGGCAAGGCAAAATCGATGACGGCACTTGCGAAGACATGCATTTGGTCGATTACGTCTCCGGCTGCGCTTTATTCATGCATAAAGCCGTCCCGGAAAAAATCGGTCTTCTGGAACCTACATTTTTCTTGTATTGGGAAGAAACCGATTATTGTTTCCGCGCGCATAGAGCAGGGTTTGACATTTGGACAGCCCCAAAGGCTAAAATTTACCATAAAGTGTCGACTTCCTTTACAGGCGGAAAACCTCACATGCACTATTTTTGGTGGAGAAGCAGGCTCCTTTGGATCTCCCGCAATTGCACAAGCAGAGAAAAACGGGCCTTATATCAAAAAGTCATTCTTCCTGAAATCATCAAAAGCTGCCGGCATTACTGCTTAAAATCCATTCAATTGAGCATTCTTAGACTCTTAAAAAGACCCCATCTTACCCAAAAAGAAAAACTGCGCCGTTATAAAGCTGGCTTAACTGGAATCTTTGATTACTTTCGTAAAAAATTTGGAAATTGTCCTATACCGTTTGTGACTCAAGAATCGGCTATTAGACGGGATTGAAAGCTGCCAAAAATCGATTGTTACAAAGGAGGGTAATATTAAATCAATACAATCCCCCTTTGTAACAATCGATTTTTGACGCTTTGAACCCGCCTAGAGGCCAAATTTTGAATCACGTTGGGTATATAAATGGATCGTCCAATAAATTCTTTAAAAAAGTTCCCCTTGAAAAAGGGGGTACTTTACTGATATAAGACTAAGAGGGTGCGTAGTAAAGTACTTTGCCCGCGCCTCTAAAAAGTATCGATCGGATGTTGATCATGAAATTCCCCTCAAAATGCTTCTCTTTTCTCCTTTTATTTTTTCTTGCGAGCTGCTCGACGAATCAAATTATCGTGAACAATCTAGACGAGCGGGAAGCCAATGAAATCGTCGTCTTTTTGGCTTCAAAAAATATTGTCGCTCAAAAAGTCGCCGCCGTCTCTTCTGGTATTGGAGCTCAGGGGCCTTCCAATTTATTCAACATCGCTGTCGCCGAAAATAGATCCACAGATGCCATGGCCATCTTGAACCGCTATGGACTGCCCCGGCGCAAAGGGACAAATTTATTAGAGCTATTCGCCTCATCAGGGCTCATGAAATCAGATCGAGAAGAGACAATCCGCTACCAAGCCGGTCTTGCAGAGGAATTGCAAAACACGATTCGAAAAATCGATGGGGTTCTCGATGCAGACGTGCAAATTTCCTTCCCCCCCTCCGAAACCACTCCTGGCGTAGCGCCTCCCAAAACAACGGCTGCTGTGTATGTCAAACATCAAGGAATTGCCGAAGATCCCAATAGCCACCTCGAAACAAAAATCAAACGTTTGGTTTCAGCCAGCATTAACAATTTGCAGTATGACGATGTTACAGTAGTCACAGATAGATCTCGCTTCACTGATATTATCCTCGATCCAAACGGCGAACCTGTCGGCATGGCGAATCAGCAGACCTATGCCAATATTTGGAACATCGTCATGACGAAAAGTTCCCTCTCGAAATTCCGCTGGATTTTCTTTTCTTTGATCATCGCGCTTCTTCTCTTTGGAGCCGCCCTCGGATGGATGGTCTATAAATTTTATCCGCAAATGCAGTTGCCTCTCTTCAAAAAGAAGCAATTAGCCTCTGAAAACAATGAATCCGAGCCGACGGCGTGATGACATCTCGAAACGAGATCATATTAAAGGCTTTTTTAAGCCGCTGCCCACCTGAAAAACAAAGCCGGCTAGAAAAATTTCTCCCCGAAGCCAAGCGTCTCAGGCTAAGCGAAGCCCCCTCTTTTCCCCATATTTTAGCTGAGGGAAAACCGACCGCTCCCTCTCTTTTAGACCTCGTCCACTGGTCTTGGTTTCTTCCTACATTAAAAACCTATTCGCAAACCGAGCAAACAGCTTTTCTCTCGGCTCTGCCATCGAGTGCGGCTTTAAATTTAAGTAAATCGCTGCAAATTCCCTACACATTCATGCCGCTGACAGAAATCGCCCGCAGCTACTTTCAAAATCTGCTCAAACGAAGTCTCGTCTCTTATAAAGAAAATCTCCTTCCTCCTGAATATCTGCCGCCGTCTCCCTTAAATGAGCTTTTGCGCCTGTCAAAAAAACAGTTGATCCACCTTGTCAACCTCCTTTCGCTTCATGATCTAGCTGCCGAACTGCGCCAAATTGTAGAGACAAAAATCCTGAAAAAAATCTACAGTTTTTTAACGGAAGAGGAGCGCAAAAGACTCAAAGAACTCTCTTCCTACAAAGAGCATCCTGCGCTGGCTCGACTATCTTTAGAACGTTGGGATGGACAAGAAGATTCTCTTCGCGTTCTTTTGCACAGAAGAGGGCTCGTCCGCCTAAGCCTTGCCTTATCGGCCCAAGATCCCGATTTGATTTGGTACCTGGGCCATCAATTCGATATTGGAAGAGGAACGAGTTTATTAACGCTTTGCGCCAAAGAAACAGCTTCAGAACGATCTGAATCGATGATCCGAGAAATCGACGAACTCATGAGGAACTATTTATGAGTAAATTATTTTCCCTCCTCTCAGGCCAAGAGGTACGTATAGCGCCGGGAGAAAAAGTCGTTCCCTCCAAAGAATTTTCTACTTTGCAAAAAGCTTCGGAGCTACTGAAAAAAGTCAAGCAGGAAGCTTTGGAATTTGCCAAAGAAGAAGCCAAAGAGGCAGAGACCATTAAAGAAATTGCATTTAAGGAAGGATTTCAAGAAGCTTTGCTTTCGCTCAATAAGCACATCATCGCGCTCGATCAAGAGCTGCATACTTTGCGCTCGGATGTGCAGCAAAAAATCTTGCCGCTGGCCCTCAAAGCCGCTCGCAAACTCGTTGGAGAAGAGCTAAAGCTCCATCCTGATCGAATTGTCGACATCGTCCTCACCTCGCTAAAGCCAGCTATGCAGCATAAAAAAATTGTGATTTATGTCAACAAAGCCGATTTTGAAGTATTGGAAGCTAACAAACCAAAAATCAAAGAAATTTTTGAGCACTTAGAAAGCCTTTCTCTTCAAGAAAGAGACGACGTAGAGCCGGGAGGATGCATCATCCAAACCGAAGCGGGCATCATCAATGCTCAACTTGAAAATCAATGGCAAGCCTTAGAAGCTGCCTTTACAACATTTATGAAAAAATCATGACGAGCTCAATCTATAAATACTTAGTGATTTTCTTTTTCTGTCTCAGCGGGCCGCTTTTAGCTCAAGCCAAGCCGGATGCTCCGACTCCCGATAGAAGACAAGAACTTTTGCAGATGGAGCAGCAAGCAAGATCGCTCAATGCAAATCCTTCGCTGACGACAAAACTGACAATTTTAGCGGGGTTAAGCCTACTTCCGTTTGCCATCATGCTGCTCACTTCATTTATGAAAATCATCGTCGTACTCTCCCTTTTCCGCCAAGCGCTCGGCGTTCAGCAAAGCCCCCCCAACCAAGTGCTCGTCGGCATTGCTCTGCTCATGACCATCTACGTGATGTTCCCCACAGGTCTTGCCATGTATACGGCCACGCAGGACACCGTGAAAAATGTGGGGCCTGTCGGCATGCTTTCAGGAGAAGCGGCTTCTTTTGTCATTGAAGTCGTGGAAAAAGGAAAAGAACCTTTGAGGGATTTTCTTGTGCGCAATTGCTCGTCAAAACACATCAAAAGCTTTTACCAGCTCGCTTACAAAACATTTCCAGCTCCCTTTAATAAAGAGCTAAACCAACATGATATGATCATTTTAGTTCCCTCTTTCATTACCAGTCAGCTCAAAGCGGCTTTTGAGATTGGGGTCTTGATTTATCTTCCCTTTTTTGTCATCGACCTTGTCGTATCCAACATTTTGCTAGCGATGGGGATGATGATGTTGTCGCCGCTGACGATTGCACTGCCCATCAAGCTTTTGCTTTTGGTGATGATCGACGGTTGGACAATTCTAGTACAAGGCTTGGCCTTGTCATTTAGATAACCCACGAGGAACCTCATGTTCAGCACCGAAATTTATCAACTCAGCTACCAAGCCCTCCTCTTAATCCTCATCTTATCAGGCCCGCCAATCCTCATCAGCATGGTCCTCGGTCTCATGGTCGCTATCTTTCAAGCGGCAACCCAAATCCAAGAGCAAACGCTCTCCTTTACAGTCAAACTTTTCGCCGTTATCTTCACCATCATCATCATGGGCGGCTGGCTCGGAGCTCAAGTAATGCAATATACGATGACGATTTTCAACGGCATTCCAAAATGGGGTTCTATCTGACTTCATGGCAGAGCAACCAACTGATCTCTACTTCTCCTTTCTTCTGACCTTTTCGAATCTCGAACCGATGACAATCCTCTCTGTTTTTTTTTTAACGCTGGCAAGAGTCGTTCCCATCCTCGTCTTAGCTCCCTTCATGGGTGGGAAAAATTTTCCCGTCCCAATTCGCATCATGTTCAGCTCAGCTCTCGTTCTCCTCTTTCTCCCGCAAAATCTCCTGACAATCCAAGGCAACATCCCCTACGATCTCGTCTTCGTCGGACTCATGTTAAAAGAGATGCTCATCGGCGTTGTTCTCGGATTTCTCGCTTCCATCCCTTTTTTTGTCGTGCAAATGTCAGGCAGCTTCATCGACCACTCGCGGGGCTCCTCCGCTCTTCAAGTCAACGACCCTACTACACAGAGCCAAACAGGCCCCATCGGTATTCTCTTCAACTATGTTCTTCTCGCCGTTTTTTTCGGTCTCAACGGCCCTTTTTTCTTCTTCGATGGCCTCGCGCAATCCTACGTCCTCATCCCCATTGATCAGCTCGTCTCTCCCCTCCTCCTCGCAGCCTCTGGCCCCTACTGGAAACAATCAGGCGCGCTCGCCGGTTTCATGTTCGCCCTCTCCGTCCAACTCGCAGCGCCCGCCATCATCGGCATCCTCTTCACCGACCTCTTCCTCGGCATCGCAAACCGCCTCGCTCCTCAAGTGCAAATCGTCTTCCTTGGCATCTCGCTAAAATCCTGGGTCGGCATCGCTCTTCTCACTGCATCCTGGGCCCTTGTCATCAACGTCATGGGCAAAGAATCCCTCGCCTGGATCAAAACCATCAACCTCCTCATCCAAAAAGCCGGCGCTGTTCAAGCCTCATCATGAAGGCAGAGGTTCACCCCGCACCCCATCAAAAGACGAAGTCCTTTGAAAACCTGTTGTTTTTATTGGACAATACATTCTTTTGCGGGTTCCCAATGATTAAGAGAATTTGAAGAAAAGGGGTGGGTTGTTAGTTTGTAAAAAGACGGATCAATATCTAAATGGGAAAAAACAAATCCATAACTCGTTAGGGGTATATCCGTAGCATCTAATTTATCAAATAGAGTAGGAGTCGTTGGGAATCGATGGCGCACCTGATCACTAGCCTGAAAAGATCCCACAGCCAAAATGCTTTTAATATTCCATTTCTCTTCATTCTTGAAAAGCCAATCTCGAATTTTTTCAGCCTCTACCCGGCGGCTATCATCCGATGACCGAAAAGAGACAGCATCAACCACCCGGTCTTGAAAAGGAAACTTTTCAAGCTGCTTTTGCAAATCTTCAAAATTCTCTGCTTTTTTGCCCCAAGAAGACGTTATGACAATCTTCGGCTCAGCGTAAGATTTAACCTTTTCCAGTAAAAGCATAAACTGCTCGACGGAACTCTCGACTATTGGGTCTTCGCTCGGATCAACAGTCACAAACGACTCTTCAATACCTAAAAAAATAAGGGCAATCGTTTCTCGATCATTTGTAACATTCATTCTGGACCTCTCTAATTTTTAAAGAGAAGCATCCTAACCTAACCAATGAATAGATAAAAGAAAAATTAAAAAATGGACAGCTTGGGCAAATGGAAATCTTCCATACTTTTTATGTTGAGCCAGTAGCGAGTGTGGCGAAGTTCTCCTGTTTTATAAAGAGCGTCGAGCTTCATGAGTTCAGCTAAATCTCTCGTAGCAGCGGCTCTGGAAGCGCCCGTAATCGCTATATATTTTTCAAGCTGAGAGATCGATTCCAAATCAAAATGAAAAGCCGGCCAGCCAGGCTGTTGCCAATTCCAAGACATGAGTTATAGACCTTCTCTCTATAACTTACTTTTAAACATGAGTTATAGAACAAGATCCTATAACTCACAAATCTCTAACCCACTAAACTGCAAATGCTTGAAATTTTACACGGCAGGTGCGCTGGCGAGGTTGCGATGGTAGGCGCCCTTGACCTTTTTCGACTGCATCACGCGAGCAGCTCGGAGAATTTTAATCCCTTTCTCCACGTGATCTGACGTATAGGTATCGTAGACAAATTGAGAACTTTGTTTGGTTTTAATCCCATCGTGATTGAGGGGCAGATCAGAAATGAGGAGCAAAGCTCCTAGAGTAAATTTTCGCTTGTAGCTGGCAGCAAAGAGCGTGGCACACTCCATTTCTATGCCCTGCGCTTTCGTTGCCTTCAGACGATTTTTAAACTCTTCGTTAAACTCCCAAAAACGCATGTTCGTGGTGTAGGTAATCCCAATGTGGTAGGGAGCTTTTTCTTCCTCTAAAACATCCGTAACGGCTTTTTGCATCAAAAAGTTAGCAAGAGCCGGCACCTCGGCAGGGAAATAAAAATCAGAGGTTCCCTCGCCTCGAATCGAGGCCACAGGGACTAAGTACTCACCTACTTGGTAGCGGCGGCGAAGCCCTCCGCACATGCCAAGGAGCATACTGGCTCGAAAAGGGAGGAAAGAGCAAATATCGACAACAAGGGCCGCAGCAGGAGACCCGATTTTAAAATCTAAAATACTCACATCCTCTTTAGGGCAATGAGACACTTTGAACATCGATCCTTCATGAATGGGCACCTCCCGCGTGCGGGAAAAATAATCGACGTAGCGAGGAAAATTTGTCAAAATTAAATTTGAGCAAAAAGCACTCGCCTCGCAGCCTGAGTAGCGCTCGAGGGTCTGACGGGCAATTTCTGCTTCTTGTGGGTTTCTTTCCATAGTATTAGGCGTCATTATATGAAAAGAGGGGGAAAATGTCCACATTGCATTTTATCGCTCAATCCTTCAAAATAGGGCATTAATCTTTAAGGAATGTACATGGCGTCAGTTAGCACCAATGAAATCAAAATCGGCATGAAAGTCGAAGTCGAAAAAGAACCTTATCTTATTGTCAATAATGAGTTTGTCAAACCGGGCAAAGGACAGGCCTTCAACCGCATTAAAATGAAAAATATGAAAACCGGCCGAGTAGTGGAAAAGACCTACAAATCAGGCGAAAAACTCGATTTAGCCGATATCGAAGAGAGCGCCATGAGATTTCTCTATAAAGAGGCCGATGGGGCTGTCTTTATGGATGAAAAAACGTTCGATCAAACCACAATCGACAACGAGCTCATCGGACAAAATGCGCAGTGGCTCATGGAAGAAATTATTTACCACGTCATTTTCTATAAAGGAGCTCCAATCGAACTCGTTCCTCCAACTTTCATGGAGATGTCGATCGTCGACACAGCTCCCGGCGTTCGCGGCGATACAGCATCTGGCCGAGTGATGAAGCCAGCTACAACAGAGACCGGAGCCAAAATCCAAGTACCTATTTTCATCGAACAAGGTGAAAAAATTAAAGTGGACACCCGCACCTGCGAATATGTCTCGCGAGTCAATGGATAAGCTACCTCTACTGCGCAGCCGAGCTGAGGCTTTGGCTGCCGCGCGAGCTTTTTTCGCCAAAAGAATGATTTTAGAGGTCGATTGCGGCGCTCTCGTCCATTCCCCTCCCCTCGACGCCAACATCGATGTCATGAGCGTTGCTGTCTCTGATCGAGAGACAGGCTATCTCCACACCTCGCCTGAATATGCCATGAAAAGACTTTTGTCCGAAGGGAGCGGCGACATTTATTTTCTCGGCCATGTCTACCGCAAAGGGGAAATCGGCCCGCGCCACAACCCTGAATTCACCATGGCGGAGTGGTACCGCGTCGGATACAGCTTTTCTCAAATGATCGAAGAGACCTGCGACTTCATTTCCCTCTTTGCCGGCCCTCTGCCAAGACGTATTCTCTCTTACCGCGATGCTTTTCATACTTATGCAGATCTCGATATTGAAGGGAGCTCGCAAGAAGATCTGCTAGCCGCAGCTACACACCGAGGCATCGATCTTCCGCGGGAAGCCGCGTCTTGGAAAAAAGAGACTCTCATCCACCTTATCTTAACACATTGCGTGGAGCCTCGTCTTGGAAGAAACGAAATGACCATTCTAATCGATTATCCTCCTGAAGAGGCAGCTCTTGCTTGCGTTGTAGAAAAAAAGGGGGAGCTTGTAGCAGAGCGTTTTGAAATTTACATCAATGGTCTAGAACTTGCCAACGGCTACCACGAACTTGCCGATGCAGACGAGCTGCGCCGCCGATTCCACAAACTCAACGAAAAAAGAGAGCGGCCCTACGCCCTCGACGAGCGTTTTTTACAAGCCTTAGAAACCAAACGATTTCCTCCTTGCTGCGGCGTATCAGTTGGTTTTGATCGAGCGCTCATGATCCAACAAGAACTCCCTCATATCGCAGGGGCTATCCCCTTTTCTTGGAAATAATTCTTCTCTTCTTTTTTTATTCATTGCAACTCTTGAAGAAACTTTTCTGCTATGTGAGAAAGGCTGCGGCTTTTTTGGGGAGCCATTTTACATAAAACACTCCAACGGGGCTGGTTTTCAAAGAACTTTTTGTGTCGATTGAGAAAATGCCAAAAGAGAGCATCCCAAATATCACACCACGGCTTTCTTGGATAGTTGCTCATTTTGAGAATGTAGTTAGAGCTACTAAAGTAAGGTTTAGTCGTAATCATCCCCCCATCTGCATACTGGCTCATGCCATAGACATTAGGAACCATAACCCAATCATAGGCATCAATAAAAAGTTCCATGAACCATCGATAGACTTCATCAGGATCGATTTCGCATAAGAGAAGAAAATTCCCCAAAATCATCAGCCTTTCGATGTGATGCAAGTAAGAGCTTTTTTGTAATTTTTTAATTGTTTCATCCACTGGATCGATCCCTGTTGCAGCTTGATAAAAAGCTTGAGGCATCTTTCTAGTATGATGAAAAAAATTCTTGCTTCTTTCTTGTTCGCCGATGAGATGATAAGCTCCTCGAACAAACTCTCTCCAGCCAACTACTTGCCGAATAAACCCTTCCAAACTATTCAGAGAGACTTTGTGTTTTTTGCTGTAATGAATAGTTTCTTGAATCACTTGGTCTGGAAGCAAAAGACCTACATTGAGAAGAGGAGAAAGGCAAGAATGGAAAAGGAGTTTTTCTTTTTGAAGAATTGCATCTTCATAATCTCCAAAAAGGCATAAACGCTTTTCTAAAAAATCTTTGAGAGCCCGCTTCGCCTCTGCGTGAGTTGTAGGGTAGTTAAAGCAATGTGAAGATCCGGGATTTTGAGGATATTTTTTTTCCACATAACCCATCGCTTCTTTGACTTGACTTGTCCTACGAAATGTAAGAGCTGAAGGGATCTTGATTGATTTGGGTAGTTTTTTACGATTTTCCGGATCAAAACTCCATTGCCCCCCAACAGGTTTTTTATTTTCATCAACCAAAATATCAAGCTTTTTTCTTTGATAAATATAAAAAGTCTCAAGCCTCAGTTTCTTTTTCCCCTTAAACAAGTCCTCAAATTCTTGAGTCTCCGTTATAAAAGCTGGAGTTGAAACCACCTCTAATGGAATTTTAAGTTTCTTAGCCAGCAAAGAGAGTTTTTTTTCCAATGGATGATCATCGAGCTCCGCTACATAGAGCTTTGAAGAACCTATTTCTCGAAGCCTGTTTTCCCATTCATCTTCAAGATAATATGTTTTATACCCTCTTTTTTTGAGCAGCCCCTCAAAATTTTTAAGAGAGGCTCGATGGAAAATCAGTTTTTGTTGATGAAAGTTAAATGCTGAAAAAAATCTAGGCTCCTCAATCAAAAAAATCGAACGATCCTTGTTCAAACAAGGATGATTTTCAAAGAGCTGATGAGGAAAAATCAAAACGGACTCCATTTATCGATTAAGACTCCAAATCGCAGCATTGAGAGTTGCTGCGTATACAGTCCAAATCAGATAAGGAAGCAAACAAATTGAGGCAGCTCGAGAAATCTTTGCAAAAACAACAATGTTAGTAGAGATAAATATAATGAGGATTAAAATATCCAATAAGGCTAAAAATGGACTTTTAAGGAAGAAAAAGAAGTAAGACCAAAGGAGATTGCATACTAACTGCAATCCATAAATTGCAAAAGGATAGACATGTTTTCGAACAGATCCTGTTTTTCTAAAAATGAGCCAACCAGAAATTCCTATAGCAAGATACAAAACCGTCCACACGGGACCGAATACCCAAGAAGGAGGATTCCAGGCAGGTTTATGAAGAGTTACATACCAAGACGTTACTGAATGCGACGTGAATAAGGCTCCAGTCCACTCAACAAGAAATACAAGCGCAATGAAAAACACTAAAGAATAAATAGGGCGGCTCTGCAATTTTCCTCATCTCTTTTTTTTCATTCTCTAAAAACAACCTTATAAACAAAAGAAAATTTTAGACAATGCTAGCCAAAGTTGAGATGATATAATGGCTAAATACCCGCACTGCTTCCGAAGGATTTTCCTGCTGAAGAAGAGCCACTTGAGCTTTTTGCAATTTAGGAAGATCGCGGCAGATACAAAGCTCTTTACTCACCATATTTAAAGGGAGGACAGAATAGCCAAGTCCAGCTTTGACAGCTGCAATTTTCCCAGTTAGGCTAGGGCTTGTATAGACTGTATGCCATAACCTGCCTTCTTGATTTAGCGCATCGATTGCCCGTTGACGATAAACGCAAGGCTGCGGCGCCAAGACCAAGGGAATCGAATCATTCTTCTCCATGGCATCTTTAGGAAAATCTTGATTGCACACCCAAACCAAAGGTTCCATCCAAACTTCTTGACTTCGTGAATCTGCGTGCGATGGGTTTTGTTTAATCAAAATCAGATCGTATTTTTTCATCTCAAATCCCTCGATCAAATCTAATGTAAATTCACAATTAACGTTTAACACCACATCAGGATTTGTTTTCTTGAATTTTGCAAGAATTCCAGGTAAATAACTTGTCGCCAGATCCTCGGGCGTCCCAAATCGGATTTCCCCTGTTAATTTTGTGAGTCTATGGCATTGGGCTAGCAAATCCTCTTCAGCTTTCAAAACAGCCTTAGCGTAACCTAGTAATTGCTCCCCTCGAGGAGTTAAAACGACATTCCGATTATTCCTAATAAAAAGCGGAGTCCCTAGACTTTCTTCTAATTTTGTCATTTGTAAACTAATCGCAGACTGCGATCTAAATAGCCTTTCAGCCGTTTGTGTAAAGCTTTGAGTTTTAGCCAGCACCAAAAAAGTTTTTAACAAAGCTGTATCCATCTCCCTCCCCGTTTCTCTAAGCTCAATAATAATGAGAATTTCTCATTAAATCAATAAGAATAATCAATTTTACTAATCAAACACCCCTGTTGTATAAGTGAAAAGAAAGAAAGAAAGAAAGGATAATCTATGCAACAAATTTCACATCTCTTTAGCGCCCCGCTAATTTGTTTTTTATTCGGGTTAATATTAACTTTTTTTACCAATCGCTTTCGATTCAAAGATTTTTTTCTGCGCGCCTTAACCATTTTAATTCTTTTTGAAATTGGATTTAAGGGAGGAGCTCCTTTAGTTGATTCCCTATTGGGATCTGCGCAAATATTCGCTCGCCTACTAGGCTTCTTGATTTGTTGGGGCTTTATCCAGCCTTTTTTAAGTTTTTATCTCCTCTCCTCCTTTACAAAAGTTGATAAAGCAACTTGCGCGGCAATTTCAGCCTCTTTTGGCTCGATTAGTGTGATGACAATGATTGCAGCTTTTTCTTTCTTAGAGCAGATTCAGGTTCAATATGACCCGGCCATTTTTGCTATTCTTGCCATCATGGAAATCCCGGCTATTTTCTCAGGCCTTTTTTTAGCTAAGTGGTATTGCAAAGACGACTCTTTTGATGTGAATTCCACTTCTTTCAAAAAGATCATCTGGGAATCAATCATGAATAAAGTCATGATAGCCCTTATCGGCGGTTTAATCTTAGGGTCTATTCTTAGTTATTTTCATATAAGCATATTCAATAAATATGCATTACTTTCCTTCAAACCACTGCTCTGTCTCTTTCTTTTTGAAATGGGAAGAATAGTGAGTTCTCAACGAACTCAATTAAAAGTTTTTTCTTTTTCATTGATCTGTTTCGGCCTTTATATGCCTTTATTAGGAGCTGCAGCAGGCCTTTTCTTTAGCCATATATTAAATCTAAATGTTGGAGATACTACTTTAATTACAGTACTTTTGGCGAGCGCCTCTTATATTGCCGTCCCCGTTGCTATGAAAATCGCCTTGCCCACTGCAAAAGAAGCTGTGTATCTACCTTTATCTTTAGGCATTGCCTTTCCCTTCAATGTACTCATCGGCATCCCCCTCTACTACACTCTCGCCCATCAATTTGTGTAAAAAGGCTTTCAATGCGGTCTTTTTGGGTACCATTGAGGTGGAACGGGCTTTCTAATTTCGTGCAAAAAAACTCAACTCTTAAGCGAACGAACGATCGCTTTTAACTCTTGAGCAAAGCGCTCCACGTCTTCTTTCGTATTGTACACTCCAAAAGAAGCTCGCAAAGCGGCTGTAAGTCCAAAGCGCTTCAGCGCAGTCTGTGCGCAAAGATGTCCGCTTCGAACTGAAATGCTTTTTAAATCGAGCAAAGTCGCAACATCCAAAGGATGCACGCCGTCGATCGTAAACGTAAATAAAGCCCCCTTATCCGGAGCCGTTCCAATGACCCTCAATCCCTCTATGTCGCTCGTCGCCTGAAGCATACAGTCATACAATTCATGCTCCCACTCAGAAACTCTCTCCAATCCTAATTCCATCAGCCAATCAAGTGCCGGCTTCAACGCGATCACAGGTCCAATAAGCGGCGTCCCCGCCTCAAATTTCAACGGAGCCGTCTGATACGAGCTCCCTTCCAACTCAACCCTATCGACCATATCGCCACCGCCTTGTACAGGGGGCATCTCCTCCAGCCATTTCTTCTTCCCATACAGCACGCCAATCCCCGTAGGTCCATAGCATTTATGTCCAGAAAACGCATAAAAATCGACATCCAAAGCCTGCACATCGATCTTCATATGAGGAGCCGCCTGCGCCCCATCCACCAAGATCTTCGCTCCCACCCCATGGGCCAAATCCGCCAGCTCTCGAATCGGATGGATCGTCCCCGTCACATTCGACATATGAGCCACTGCCACCAGTTTCGTCTTCTCACTCAAAAGCCCTCGAAACGCCTCCATATCCAAAACGCCCCCATCATCCACCGGCGCCCACTTCACCACAGATCCGCTTCTCTCTGCGAGCATCTGCCAGGGAACTAAATTCGAATGGTGCTCCGTCTCGCAAACAACAATCTCATCGCCCGCTCCAAAACTCCGCCCTAACGACAGCGCCACCAAGTTAATCCCATCCGTCGTCCCGCGGGTAAACACAATCTCTTCCACTAGCGCCGCATTCAAAAACCTCTGCGCGCTCTTCCTCGCCTCATGATACTTTTCACTCGCCGCCAAAGACCTCTGATAGATCGCCCGATGCACGGTGGCATACTCCTGCCCATAAAATCGAGCCTGCTCCTCAATCACCGCCCGAGGCTTATGCGCCGTCGCCGCCGTATCCAAATACACCCACTCATCCTGCCCATCAAACACAGGAAACAATTTGCGCATATGTTTATTCATCATTGCGTCTCCTCGCCTATTGGGGCTCTGCCCCAAGCCCCGTTAAAGGGCTGCCCCCCTTTAAAATCCCCTTTGTTTTTGAATTTTTCGAACGAAAAATTCCAAAGCGAATAGGATTTTAAAGGATGAAGTCCTTTAACGGGGTTTGGGGCAGAGCCCCAATCAGCACGCTGATGATGCATCATACAAATGACAGCGCCCCCGCATTCAAAATTTTCTCGTGGACGAAAGCGTAAGGGATCGATTGAAGGAGTTCTTGGCAAAAGCCTTGGACGAGGAGAGAGCGGGCTTGGGAGTGGGAAAGGCCTCGGGAGCGAAGATAGAAGAGAGCTTCGGCGCTCGGCTGCGAGATGGTGGCGCCGTGAGAGGCTTTGACGTCGTCGGCAAAGATTTCTAGGTTGGGTTTGGAGTAAGAGGTGGCTTCGTTGGAGAGGAGGAGGGTTTGGGAGGTTTGATAGGCTTCTGTTTTTTGGGCGATAGGACGCACGAAGATTTTTCCCTCGAAACTGGAGCGGGATTGATCTTGAAGGATCGATTTGATGTGCTGGCGGGAGCGACAATGAGGGGCTTGGTGCTCGACGAGGCTGTAAAAGTGGGATTCTGATGCGTGAGAGAGGAGAGAGAGGTTTTGGACGAGGGCTTCGCTGTTTTCTTCTGCAAGTTCGATTTTGAGCGAGGTGCGCACGGTGTCGGCGCCTGTAGTAATATGAAAAGTTTGAAGAAAACTGTCTCGCTTGAGAAGAGCTCGAAAAGCTTGCGTTTGCCAAGAAGAGGGGGACGGGAGGGAAAGGTCGTAAAAGGAGCAACGGGCGGATTCATCGAGGACGCAGTCGATAAAAGCGTGGCTGTCGTCGTTGGGAGAAGTATGGATGATGCTAAGGTTCGCCTCTTTTCCCATGACAAGCTGAATGCGCGGGAGGGAAAGAGAATTGGGAGTAGAGAGGTGGATGATTTGCAAAGGAGAAGAGAGAGTGGTTTGCGGAGGAGTGTAGAGAAAAAGACCGCCTCCATGGCAGGCACCATTGAGAAGAGCGAAAAAGTCTTTTTCTTCTTTGAGGGAACGCTGAAGACGATTTTGTAAGAAAAGACCGTAGGATTTCATGGCTGAGGGAAGAGGGAGCGCTACGAGGGGGGATGGGATTTGAGAGAGGTGCGGCTGAAATACTCCATTAGCGAAAACAAGGTAACTAGATGCACATTCAGGGAAAGGTTCAGGCGCAAAGTCGGAGAGCTGGGCCGGTGCGTAGGATCTTGAATACCATTTGGCTAAAGGAACGTATTGAAAACCCTCTGATTTAAGAGGAGGGATACCTAAAGCTTCGCAGCGCTGCCACGATTTTTTGCGCCAAGGGTCCATCAAATCGCCAGGGAGGGAGAAGAGAGATTCTAACTGCTTCACGCGTACCCTTTTTGTTCTAATTCTAGGGCTAGCTCAGCGCCTGCTGTTTTTACGATTTTTCCATCGGCAAGCACATGCACGAAATCCGGCTTAATATAGTCCAAAAGACGCTGATAGTGGGTGATGATCAAAAGAGCGTTGGAAGATGAGCGCATCCGATTCACGCCATCTGCCACAATGCGCATAGCGTCGATGTCGAGGCCGGAATCGGTCTCATCTAAAATAGCAAGATCAGGAGTTAAAAGGGCCATTTGCAAAATCTCATTTCGCTTCTTCTCTCCGCCGGAAAAACCTTCATTGATGCTGCGCTCTTTAAACTCCTCGCGAATATGCATGCTCTTCATCGTCTCCGTCAGCAAGGAATCGAAAGATTCTTCAGATAGAGGCTCTTCCCCATGGGCTTTTCTCTTTGCATTCACAGCTGTTTGTAAAAAATGACGATTTGATACGCCGGCAATCTCCAAAGGATATTGAAAACTCATGAAAAGGCCTGCATGAACCCTCTCTTCAGGCTCCATGTCTAATAAGTTTTGACCTTTAAACCAGATTTCGCCGTCTGTGATGGTATAGGAAGGATGGCCAGCTAGAAGCTTAGCTAGCGTCGACTTGCCAGCGCCGTTCGGACCCATGATGGCGTGAACTTCCCCTTTTTCTATACGAAGAGAAAGGCCTTTTAAAATCGCTTTGCCGTCAATTTCACAAGAAAGATGTTTAATTTCTATCATAACCCTTTTTATCCCACCGAGTGTTCTAATTTTAATGTGAGGAGTTTTTGCGCTTCAACAGCAAATTCTAAAGGAAGCTCTCGGATCACTTCCTTGCAAAATCCATTCACAATCAGCTGAATAGCCTCTTCACGAGTTAGTCCCCTAGCTTGAAGGTAGAAAATTTGCTCCTCATTCATTTTACATGTAGAAGCCTCATGCTCAATCTCTGCTGTCTGATTGGCCACTTCAATGACGGGAAATGTATTGGCCGAACAGCGATTGCCAACAAGCATAGAATCGCATTGCGTGTAATTGCGAGCGCCACTGGCTTTAGGAAAAACTTTGACTAACCCCCGATATGAATTATGAGACGTGTCAGCGGAAATGCCTTTTGACACAATCGTCGAACGGGTATTTTTCCCCACATGGATCATTTTTGTGCCCGTATCAGCCTGCATACTTCCATTCGTCAAGGCGACAGAATAAAACTCGCCAACAGAATAATCTCCTCTTAAAATGCAACTTGGATATTTCCAAGTGATCGCAGCGCCGGCCTCAACTTGGGTCCAAGAAATTTTCGATCTTTCCCCAGCGCATAGGCCTCGTTTGGTCACAAAGTTAAAAATACCGCCCTTGCCCGTTTTAGGATCCCCTGCATACCAATTTTGTACAGTCGAATATTTGATTTCAGCGCCCTTGGCAGCGATGAGCTCGACCACGGCGGCATGAAGTTGATTCGTATCAAAAGCTGGAGCCGTGCAACCTTCTAGATAACTCACGTAAGAATCTTCTTCGGCAATGATCAACGTTCTTTCAAACTGGCCCGTCTCTTTTTCATTGATTCGAAAATAGGTAGATAGCTCCATTGGGCTTTTGACCCCTTTAGGGATATAGACAAAGGACCCATCTGAAAAAACAGCAGAATTAAGAGCTGCAAAGAAATTGTCTCCGACGGGAACCACTGAACCTAAATATTTTTCGATGAGTTCAGGATGGCGGTGAACCGCTTCCGAAATCGAGCAGAGGATAACCCCCGCCTCTTCCAATTTTTTCCGAAAGGTCGTCCCAATTGAAACGGAATCAAATACGACGTCGACAGCCACGTTGGCCAGCCTCTTTTGCTCATCCAGAGGAATGCCAAGCCTTTCAAACGTTTTGAGAATTTCAGGATCCATCTGATCGAGCCGCTCTAATTGCGGTTTCGACTTAGGCTCAGAATAATAAGAAATATTTTGATAGTCGATCGGCGGATAGCTAACATTGGGCCACGAAGGCTCTTTCATCGCCTGCCATTTTCGAAACGCCTTAAGTCTGAATTGCAATAAAAACTCGGGCTCCCCCTTTTTTGCGGAAATCGCACGGACGGTCTCTTCGGTTAGGCCCTTCGGGAACACATCGGATTCTACAGGGGTAACAAAACCATACTTATATTCAGCACGTTCGGCTAAAAGCTCTTCAGTCGACATAAAACTTTCTATTTAAACGGACAAATTGTACCCAAAGAGACGATCAATGTCAATTTCTATAAACGCTTATCGCTGAGGAGACAATAAACAAATTATAAAATAATATTTATTTATCCTATATAATTAAAAACAAAGGGAAAGTTATGAAAAGCATACCAGTCAACGAACTTCCAATCCGATCAAAGAAAGAAATCGCTGAAGGGGTAGGAAAAATCATCCATTTTCTTCATACCGGACAACGTTCTGCGGCGGACTTACTTCTAGAGGAACTAAAAGTTCGTTCGCTTTATCTCGAAGAGCCGATCCAACACGCCCTTTTAATCTTCGCAGAAGAAGTGCAATTCCAATACGCCTACGACCCCTGGCATAAAGTCACGCAAGAAGTCGAGGCGGCGGCCGACAAGCTCATTGAAAACTTAGGATTTTGCCCTCCAAAAAATGAAAGATAAGGTCAAAAAATCCTATAAACCGACTCTTCTGTTTTCTTCGGTATAAAGGTTCTTAAGACCAAACCTTAGTGCAAGGAGAAGCTCGCTGCGGCGTGGGATCTCTTTCCGCCCAAAAACTCGGATCGTAGCCCCCTCCAGAAGAACAAACTGCTTGATAAGCTTTTTCAGCAAAGGTCTGCAGACTCGCATCAAAAGCAAAATCATTTTTGGCAACTTCCTCTAAAAGTTCGAACAAAACTGTCAGCTCATCGCATTGAACGTCTTTAGAAACTTCGGGAGCTCTCTCGTAGAGATCTCGCAAGCCACCCCAAGATTCAGGACTTGCGCTAATCGAGCAATTTTTTAAAGCGCACAGCCAATTGACAAGCTGTGGATTCAACTCCTTTTCACCATCATGATAAGGCGAATAGCCAGATGGCAATGAACCTGCTGAATGAGAATATGGATTTGATCTCAAAGCAATCATACTTCCTCCTTTTTAGAAAACTGAAAAATATCTAAACGTTCTTGCAAGGAATCGAGAAACTCTGGATACATTCCTTGCAAATGATCTCGCAAAAACGCCCCTTCTTCGCCGTACCACAAAGAAATAAGCCCTTTTTCCTTCACGAGACAATCGAGCATCTCGCGGATCCCTTGCGAAAAAGCAGCATATCCTAGCTGCTCAAGGTCTTGATTGAACAAAGCCAAGTGGGCTTTCGCATGCTGTCTATTTTGCTGGCAGCCTCCCGATAAAAAATCAGGCAAGGCATACACTTTCATACAGGCCACCATATTGGAAGCCAGTTGATCTACCATAAAGCCAGGATCTGAATAAAGGCGAGTTAAAAATGCAAGGTAGTTTGCACGGACTGTCGAGTCTTGTACAAGCGTTAAGTCCATTGCATTATCGATCGCGTAAACCAAAGGAGGCTCTTTTCCCGCGCGCAAAACTAACATCACATTGCCTAGATTAGCCTCGGCTTTATTTTCAAACGAAAACTCTCCGCTCTCCTGGCGAATACGAAAAAGTCGATCCCAATTGCCAACAAGCAAATCTAAAAATGCAAGGCGCCCTAAACGAGTGAACAATTTATTTTTCTGCGCGAAATCCAAGCTTGGATATTTCGTATAAGAAAAATCAAGCAAATTTTCCCCTAAAATTCTTTCCGTCACTGCAATGCGTCTCTCTTCAGGCGACACCTCCTTACTTGCAGGAGATATCTCTTCCCTAGATTCATCGAAAGGGACTTGAATAAGCAGCGCATCAAAGTTTTGCTGCAAAAGCTCTCTTTCTTCACTCGTCAACTTATGAACCTCTCCATTAGGACACTCTCGAAGACCTTGGGCAAAATCAAACACCATCGAATGGGGAACTGAAAATCCTAACCCATCTTTAGGGTGGCCTAAAAACGTACTCAACTGATCATATACGCGACTAGCGCAGCATTCATTTCGATTCGTCCATTTAATCACGTAAGCCTTCGATTTTTCCCCTCTTGGATATTCCACCAAGAAAACAGGTCCCTCAAGCCCAGCATAAGATCTTTTAACGGGAGGAACAACCAAGGAATAGGCGTCTTTTAGCATCCGTTTGGCGCAGGCGATGACTTTTTCTTCGCTAGTCTGCTTCGCCACTTGATACACATCGGCAATCCCCCACTCCAAATTGTCTACAGCCTTTTCCAATGTTTCGAGATCAGGAGATTTAAGGCACTTTCCCTCAAGAGTTTTCACTTTAGCAGCATACGCTTCGATCGCTTTCGGCCGTTGAGACTTAGGATATTCTGATTGAAAAATTTCTTGCAGTTGAACTAACCGAAGTAAAGTGCTCGTCGATCGAGGCAAATTACTAGGTACAGGAGGAACGTATCGAGAATTAGTAATCGCCGCCATAAAAACCGAACCCTATCTATTTTTAAAGGTTTTTCATTTTTTAAAGGACTGACGATAACAGACTTGGACCATTTAAAAAAACATCAGAAATTTTTTACGTATACCCAACGTGATTCAAAATTTGGCCGCTAGGCGGGTTCAAAGCGCCAAAAATCCTTACAAAGGGGGATTGTATTTAATACTACCCCCCTTTGTAAGAATCGATTTTTGGTAGCTTTCAATCCCGCCTAGCGGCCAAATTTTGAATCACGTTGGGTATACCATTGAACGGTCTTTTTCAATCCTTGACGCCAAGAAAAGTGGGGGCGCCAACCAAACTCCTCTTCCATTTTAGTGGTATCGATGGCGTAACGAAAATCGTGTCCTGGACGATCTGCCACAAAGCGAATGAGACTGCGATATATCTCTGGATCTACATCGAGATGCTTGGCCAAGGTTTCGATGAGGGAATGGACGAGCTCTAAATTGCTCATCTCGCAATTGCCTCCAATATTGTATGTTTGCCCTTTTTGACCTCGGCGCAAAATCGTCCAAATGGCATCGACATGATCTCCTACATAAATCCAGTCTCGGACATTCGCTCCGCGGCCATAAATAGGAAGAGGCTGCTTGGCCAAACAGCGAGACAGCATCAAAGGAATCAATTTTTCAGGATATTGGCCAGGCCCGTAATTATTGCTGCAATGGGAAATCGTCGTCGATAATTTATAAGTATGCGCATAAGCCCGAACTAAATGATCCGAGGCAGCTTTTGTTGCTGAGTAAGGAGAATTCGGTCTGTAGGGAGATTTTTCCGTGAAATGGCCGCTATCTCCTAGCGAACCATAGACCTCGTCGGTAGAAATATGATGAAAATGGATATGAGGATATTTTCTAAGCACTTCTAAAAGAGAAACAGTGCCCCGAATATTTGCATCCACAAAAGCAGCTGAAGCCTCAATGCTTCGATCCACATGAGTTTCCGCCGCAAAGTGGACGATCGCATCAATTTCCGATTCCAGGCAAATTTTTTCTATGAGCTCTGTATGATTAATATCCCCTTGAAAAAATCGATAGCGGGGATGTTTATGAAATCCATTTAAAAGGTCTAAATTGGCCGCGTAAGTTAGTTTATCGACATTCACGACACGACCCGAAAAAGAAGGCATCCGCAAAAGCATACGGATAAAAGCAGATCCAATAAACCCAGCTCCGCCCGTCACTAACACATGAGCCTTTTCAGAGATCATAAAACGCCCGGTCTCGAAGGGACAGGAAGATGGAAAAAGTAATCATCCAACGCTTCTTGCCAAGTCCGAATTGGAAGCAGAGCTTGAATTTTTTGCGTATTTAATGGGGTAAAAAGAGGCCGTTTGGCGGCAGAGTAAAATGCCGACGAAGAGACCGGAACAATCCTTTCGCAAACGACCAGAAACTGCTTTTGCCTAGCCCTCTCCAAGATCGCAGAGGCAAAACCATACTTGCTCACGCATCCTTCATTGCAATAATGATACATCCCATGGCGGTCCAATAAGACGATAAGGGCGCCTGCAAAATCAATAGCATAAGTAGGAGAGCTCTTCTGATCATCGACAAACCGAAGCTCCTTTTCCGTCTGCAGAGCATGCAAAATCCTAGGCGCATAATTTCTCTCGCCCGCTCCGCCGAAAACCCAAGATACGCGGACTATGCACGCATCAGGATTCCCTTCTGCTATGCGAAGCTCTCCCTCTCGTTTCGTCTCTCCATACCAATTGAGGGGATGGGCCTCGTCCTCTTCCGCGTAAGGTCTTCCCAACGTACCGTCAAATACATAATCGGTCGAAATATGAAGCAAATGAGAGCCGGTCTCTTTCGAAACCTTGGCCAATACATCAGGCCCCAATACATTAGCCCTAAAAGCTTTTTCCCGCTGCGACTCCGCCGGATCGACTTCGCAGTAGGCCGCTGTATTGACCACATGCGTCGCCTCTTGCATCCGAGCTCGAACGGCCCCCTCGTCTGCAATATCCACCTCGGCGTGCGAGGTTCCAAAGCAGTCAATTCCCTTGCGTCGCAAGGCATGTAGCAGCACTTGCCCCACCTGCCCTCGGGAACCAGTCACCCATACTCTCATAAACATCCTGCTGAATCTAAAAAAGGACTTGTTCGATCTCTCTCAGACAAAATCGGTTCGCTGCAAGGCCAGGCGATGGCAATCGTTGGATCATTCCACCGAATTGAGCGTTCCTGAGAAGGGCTATACACTTCGCTCACTTTATATTGGACGACTGCCGTTTCACTAAGAACGCAAAATCCGTGGGCGAACCCATCCGGAATAAATAATTGGCGGCGAATCTGATCGTCGAGTTCAATCGCCGCATATTGGCCAAAGGTCGGAGAGCCCGGCCTAATATCGACCGCCACATCCCAAATTACACCATGGATAACAGAAATGAGTTTCGCCTGTTTGCGCTGATAATGGAGTCCCCGGATAGTATCTCGTTTCGAAAAAGAGCAATTATCCTGAACAAATTGGACCGCGATTCCCGATTCGGTATAAATAGACTGGTGGTAACTTTCCCAAAAACACCCCCGGCCATCTCGAAAGATGCGAGGTTCTACGACTTTAAGACCTGAAAGAGGTAAGCTTGCAACAAACATGCTTACATTTTGAGAAATTTAGCCTTTGAGTGCAACAACTGTTGCATTCCTGCCTACATCTTTGGCCCGACGGTAAGAAAAATAATCTTCCGAGCAGCAAGCTGTGCACTCTTCAATAATCTCTATGTTCCTCTCCAAAACGCCGCAGGCCATGAGCTGCATTCTGCTAATCGCCCAAAAATCAAAATAGTTAGGTTTTACCTGAAAAGGCCAAAACTCCTGAGGAAGCTCTTGGCGATAATTTTTAAACTCAGCATGATCGGGCCCAAGAGAGGGAGATATGCAAACAATCAAGTTGTGCGCCTGCGTTCCCAATTCCCGCCACATCGCCTTGACAACTTGAGAATAAAGATTTTGTGCGCTGCCTCGCCATCCGACGTGTGCGACGGCCACTGCTTCATGGACAGGATCATACATAATCGCTCCTTGGCAATCGGCGATCCGCATTCCTATAGCAAGATCTCTTTCTGTAGTAAAAAGAGCGTCGCAAGGAGGCACTTTCGTCATATTTTTTGCAGTGACACGGTGCACAATCGTTCCATGATGCTGTTTGGCAAAGACTAAATGGCTGACCCCCATCCTTTTGCGGATCAATTCCCGATTGGCTTCGACGTGCTGCGGATTATCGCCCGTTTCGTCGCTCAAATTCAGTCCAGCCCAGGCTCCCTGGCTCACGCCTCCGTGGCGGGAAAACACCCCATGGAGTACATGCGGATATTTTTCTAAGAGTTCATATTCGAGCCACTCTAATTTAGGTTTTACTATCTCCATCCTCACCTCTTTCCTTTTCCTTCCTATCAAAAAACGATTTGAGTTAACAGCAAAATAATAATCAGGTACCGTTTATTTTATATTGCTAGCGATATGAGCATGCCTACAGAGCAAACTCCCACTCGCCTTTCTCTCGGAATCGGCATCACCCTGATTGCAAATATCTTCTTTGCCACAGTTAGCGCGCTTGTCTGGGGATTTAAAGGGCGATTTCCCACTATCCAAATCGTATTTCTTCAAAATCTCGTTAGTTTGCTTTGCGTTTTGCCCCTTGCATTAAGAAAAGGCCCGGCTCGACTTAAAACAGCCATCTTTCCCATGCACCTATTGCGCGATGTGATGGGAGTTGCCAGTTACTTTCTCTTCTTTCTCTCCATTCGATTTCTCAATTTAGTCGATGCCTCCACTCTATATTATATGGCCCCCTTTTTTATCCCGATGGTCTGGTGGATCTGGATGAAAGAGACCATCCCAAAAAATGTCTGGTGGTCCATCATCATAGGATTTGTTGGAGTCTTATTCATTTTACGTCCAAGTCAAGAAATTTTTCAGTTAGGCTTCGTTTTCGGCCTGTTTGGCGGGATCACTTCTGCTATCGCTCTATGCACAGTCAGAGTATTGAATTTAAAAAAAGAGCCGATGAGCCGAACGCTTTTTTATTATTTTACTGTAGGCTTGATCCTCACCCTTCCGTTTGCTTGGGCCAGCTGGGTTCAGCCTGTCGGGCGGGAATGGTTTTTCTGCATTTCCATTGGCGTAGCGACCGCAGTAGGGCAAATGCTTTTAACCATCGCATACCGCTATGGAACAGCGTCGTATCTCTCTCCGCTCAGCTATTCTTGTCTTATCTACGCAAATCTCGTCAGCTGGCTGATCTACCGCCAACCGCCATCGCTCCGATCTTTCCTCGGAGCTACCTTCATTGTCGTAGGGGGAACATTAACTTACGTGCTAAAGAAAAAACCCGCCACCCTATCGCAGACGTTCGAGTCTCCCCAGCCGAAAGAAAAGCCCCCCCTATAACCTTAAGCTCCCTCAACCACTTTTCTAGCCGCGCTTTTACACTTCGACTGGTTGGGGTTTTCCGAGCATTCTTCGCATCGGCTAGGTTTTTTGCACTTTTTCTCCTTAGGAGGACAATTTTCACATTTTGGAGGAGGAGGACATTTTTTCTTCTTAGGAGGGCAGCACTTCGGCGGAGGAGGACATTTTGCCTCTTTAGGAGGAGGGCAGCACTTTTTCTCTTGAGGAGGGGCCACATACTCAGGATGAGGAGGGCAGCATTTTTCCTCTTTAGGCTCTTTCACGCAATCTTGCTGCGGGAGCGCAGCGCTTTCTTTAGGCACTTTCGCCATCGTAATTTCATGACTTGCAGGCTCGCCAGTAGCAAATAGGCTAGATGCCGCCATGACACTTAAAATAATCCACTTCATAGTTTTCTCCATGATTTCCACACCAGGGAATACTTAAAACTCTACACCTGGCTTTATTCGGAGTTAAGCCAGCCTATTTATTTTTTGTCTAGGGAAACCACTTTTTACACCCAAGGTAATTCAAAATTTGGCGCTTTGAACCCGCCTAGCGGCCAAATTTTGAATCCCCTTGGGTATATAGTGATTCCGCTTGAAAGGCACCCAATCTTTCCGTTTTAACGATCCACTTTTTTAACTGTTTTGCCAGGGTCCTATGATCTTCGAATAGTAACCCTGGCTATACCGTTCGTGACTCAAGAATCGGCTATTGGACGGGACTGAAAGCTGCCAATAGCCGATTCTTGAGTTACGAACGGTATAAATAGTTAAAAAATTGAACCGTTAAAACAAAAATCTTGGGTGCCCTTCAACCGGAATCACTATAAACATTTTCCCTATCAAGACAGACGTACAAACCTGTTGTAATTTAAAGCCATATTGCTATAAAATGATCTAAATTATTCTCGGTGAGTCAAAATGAATAAACTTTTGTTTTACTTCTTCGCCCTCTGCTCTTTCTCCCTCCACGCTGCGGGACAAGATGATGAGGTACATGAATTTGCTGGAAAGCATTTTTTGGCCAGCTACTTGGATTGTAATCAAGAGGCCCTTAAAAACGTAAGCCAATTGGTCAGCGCTATGGACAGAGCTGTAGAAGCGTCTGGAGCGACAATTTTAGGGAGCAAGGCTTATCATTTTGAACCGGATGCCATTACGATTGTGTATCTCCTTTCCGAGAGCCATGCAAGCATCCATACTTATCCGGAATACGGGGCCTGCTTCGTCGATTTATTTACATGTGGAGACAACTGCTCTTCTGCGGCCTTCGACCAAGCTCTTAGAGAGTACTTGCAGCCAAAAGAAGTGGACGCAAAACTCTTCTTGCGCAGCCACCAGATCCACGAGGCTCCGCTCCCAAAGATCCAGCCAACCCCCGCATCCTAACCTCATCGCCCAGAAAAACCTTCTGAGCAAAACTCCTCTCTATACCGTTCGTGACTCAAGAATCGGCTATTGGACGGGAGATCGCTGCCAAAAATCGATTGCGGCAAAGTGGGCTAGTATGAGGCAATACAACCCACTTTGCCGCAATCGATTTTTG
>JAJXYX010000088.1 GCA_021780355.1 bacterium
GCAAGTGATCAACTGGAAACGCGAAGCGTTGGAAGGCGATAGGGACTTAAATCCAAAGAAACTGAAAAGTCGAAGAAAACTATAAACTATAGGCCAAAGGACTTCGTCCTTTGGAAACCTATTTGTTTTTTTCAATCATCTTCCGCGGCGGAAGATGATTCATAAAATCAATAGGTGTCCAGAGGACGATAGTCCTTTGGTGGGGTTTGGGGCGAAGCCCCGATTGCGATTAGAGGAGGAGCCAGGTGGCGAAGCCTAGGTAGAAGGCGGTTGTGATCATGTCGGCTAGCATGAGGACGACGGGGCCTGAGGCTACTTTGGGGTCGAGCTTGAGGCGATGGAGGAGGACGGGAAGAGCGATGCCGAAGACGACGGAAGAGGAGATGCCGACAAAAATGCCGATGCCGATGGCAAAAGAGGCTTGAGGGGCACTGCCCCAGAAGAGGGAAAGACCTGCGACGATGATGGCGAGACTAATGGCGATGATCATCATGAGCTGCCATTCGCGAAGACCTCGGGCGAGGGCGGTTTTCCAGGCAAAGCGGGGGCGGCGGAGAAAGAGGAGGCTTTGAGTCATGGATTGCATGGAAGTTGATTCACTTAGGGTGAGGACGAGGGGGATGAAGAAGGCGAGGAGCAGGAATTTTCCAAGGACAAGCTCGTAGTAGCCGGAAATGATCGCGCAGATCATCCCGGAAAAGACGTTACATAAAATCCAAGGCATCCGACGGCGGTACGATTGGGAAAGAGGAATTTTTTTACCATCTTCTAAGGTAAGACCGATCACCTGAAATAAGTCGGAGCGGCCCCGCATGTCGGCGACGTCTATAGATTCATCTGTCAACATCTGCACATCGATCATGCCAAGCAACCTTTCGTCTTCATCGATGACAGGCAAAGCTAAAAGAGGACGGGCGGAAAAAAGCTCCATCACTTCTTTAAGGGTTTGACTTCCTCTGATTTTAATGACCGAATCTTGCATCATCTCTTCAATCTTTTGATTCGGTTCGGCTAGTAGAAGCTGTCTTGTAGAGACGACACCTTTCAACTTATACCTTTCATCGACCACATAAAAATAAATAATTTTTTGCTGAATATGCTTTTTCCGAAGATCGGCCAACGCTTCTTCTACGGTTGCTCTGAGAGGGATCACCGTCTCAATGGCCACAGCGTAGTCGCTAGCCAGCTTTTTTTGATCTACCGCATAATTCATGAACGAAAAAATCCTTGGTTTGCAGACAGTCCCCCTAGTATATCCTGATCTAGCGCAAAAGTGAAGAAAAGTTTATGCTCCTCTTTTATCTTGTCGAAAAGACTTACGCTAAGTATAATTTTTGTCTTCACTCAATGAAAAGGACCTGAATATGAATCTTGATTTTTCTGCTTTAGACAACATCTCGGCCCGCGTCGAAAAAGGGGCGAATTTTGCCGGGTATATTTTAGGATTTGCAACGGGCCCTCTCCGCATAGTAGTCGGAAAAGTGCAAATGATCATGGGCGCCCTCTTTTCACTCGGCTATCTGATCATGCATGCCATCAGCCGACATCCTGATCCGGAGCTTTTAGATAATGCCAAAGAATCTGCAGGATATACGATGCACGGAGCGGCCAATATTCTCAGAGGCGCTGTGGAAACAGTCAACCTCCTTGGAGGCATATTCCTTTTGCTGATCTACGACTTTGGCATTGGCCGATTCCATTATTCGTACGAAGTAAAAGAATCTGGCGTAGAGACGCTAAACCCTTTCCACCCCGACGCTCATCCACGAGGACGCTTTGTCTAAATCTCCCAAAGAAACCACTTCCTGGGAATCGGCGGAATCTTGGTATGACCGCTGCGTAGGAGAAAAGGGACATTATTACCACCAATCGGTGATTTTACCCTCTTTACTCCGCCTCCTTAATCTATCAGCTCGATCGACGGGATCGTTTCTCGATCTTGGCTGCGGACAGGGAGTTTTAGCTAGACATCTGCCTGAACAGATCGATTATGTCGGCATAGACAGCTCCGCATCGCTCATCCGTGATGCAGCCAAACAAACGAAAGCGAAAAACTGTCAGTTTTTGACAAAAGACGTAACGCAGCCGCTGGCGCTAAAAAAAACAGATTTTGACTGGGCTGCTTTTATTCTTTGCCTTCAAAATATGCAAGATGCGAAATCGGCTTTGGCCCAAGCTGGCCTACATGTGAAGCAAAACGGCTTGCTTTTGATCGTTTTGAATCATCCTTGTTTCCGAATTCCTCGGCAAAGCGCCTGGGGCGTCGACGAACAGGCTCATTTGCAATATCGGCGGATGAACATGTACATGAGTTCACTAAAAATTCCGATCCAAACTCATCCTGGCCGAGGAGAAAAGTCGAGCACGACCTACTCTTTCCATTATCCTTTGTCAAGCTATATACAGTGGATTGCAGAAGCTGGATTCAGCGTCGAGGGCATGGAAGAGTGGTGCTCCGACAAGCAAAGCGAAGGAGGAAAAGCTCGCATGGAAAACCGCGCGAGAAAAGAATTTCCACTCTTTCTAGCTTTGCTCTGCAGAAAAAATAATTCATTTTTTTAAAAATCTATCCCTGCTGTTATAGTGTAGTCTAGCTTACTAAGCTTGGATAATACATAATATGTGCGGAATTTTCGGATATATAGGCAGCAAAGACCCATTAACTGTCTGCCTGAAAGGGTTGGAACAACTGGAATATCGAGGATATGACTCGACAGGAATCGCCGGCGTCATCGCAGGAAAAATCGCTTCTTACAAAGAAGCTGGAAAAATCTCTCTTCTCAAACAAAAAATCAATTTACGTTCGTTAGAACTTGCCATTGGGCACACCAGGTGGGCGACTCATGGAAAAGTATCGCAGGAAAATGCCCATCCCCATGTGGACGCATCTCAATCGATCGCTCTTGTTCATAATGGCATTATCGAAAATTACAGCAGTCTGCGAGACGGACTCAAGCGGCAAGGCGTTCTTTTTGCCTCTGAAACTGATAGCGAAGTCATCGTGCAACTCGTCAGCTCCTTTTATCGAGGCGATCTTTGCAAGGCTGTACAACAAACGCTTCCTCTTCTGCATGGAGCTTTTGCAATTGCCCTCATTCATAAAGACCATCCCGATCAAATCCTCGTGGCAGCGAGAGAGAGTCCTTTGGCCATCGGCTTTGATGATGAGCATACAGAATCGATCGTCTCTTCCGACCCCAATGCTTTTTTAGGACGCGCTTTCAATGTTCTTTTTTTACACGACGATGAAATTGCCTGCGTGCAAAAAGGGCGCGTACACCTATTCGATCAAAAACTCGTCCCGATAGCCAAAAAAATCGAACGTTTTGAAACTGATTATCAAACGCCTTCCAAAGAAGGGTTTGAGCATTTCATGCTGAAAGAAATCTACGAGCAGCCAAAAACGATTCAAAATGCGATGTTCGGAAGAGCGGATCCAAATTTTGAAAAATTCGGCTTTTCTGAAGAGGAGATTAAGTCTTTTAAAAACGTTTGGATTTTAGGATGCGGCACGTCTGCTCACGCAGGCAGCATAGGGGCTATGTACTTTGAAGATTTAGCCAAGCTACCCGCCAGCTGCGACATTGCATCGGAAGCCCGTTATCGCGATCCTATTTTAGGACCAGATACGTTAGTCATCGGCATCAGCCAATCAGGCGAGACGGCAGACACCCTCGCAGCCATTCGAGAGGCAAAAAAACAAGGCTGTAAAATTTTAGGCATCTGCAACGTTTTGCATTCCACGCTGACCAGAGAAGCTACGGGATCTATTTTTTTAAAGGCAGGCCCTGAGATCAGCGTCTGTTCGACTAAAGCTTTTTCTTCGCAACTCGTCGTTTTAAATCTACTGGCTTTGCATTTTGCTCATGTAAGAGGCTGTCTCGCCCCTGGAGAGGCTGATTCTTATCTCGCCGAATTAAAAAAGATTCCCGAGCAAATTCAAGAAGTGATGCAGCAAGCCCCAACTCTACAAAAGCTCGCAAAAAAATACGCTCACTACCATGACTTCTTTTTTATGGGAAGGCGCTATATGTTCCGAGCGGCGCAGGAAGCAGCTTTAAAACTTAAAGAAATTTCCTATGTCAACGCCAATGGCTATCCAGCAGGAGAGCTCAAGCATGGGCCCTTGGCTCTCGTCAATCCTCAGCTTCCGATCGTCGCTTTTTGCTCGAACATGAAAACGCAGGAAAAAATTTTGAGCAATCTCATGGAAGTCAAAGCTAGAGGCGGACCTATTTTAGCTTTTGCTCCCAAACAATTAAAAGAGGTCGCAGCCGTCGCTGACGATGTCGTATGGCTCCCCTCAACTCTCGACGAGCTAGCTCCATTTGCCTCAACCATTGCAGGCCAGCTTCTCGCGTATTTTATCGCTAAAGAAAAAGGCTGCGACATCGATCAGCCAAGAAATTTAGCCAAATCGGTCACAGTGGAATGAAAAAGCTCCTTTTATCTCTCGCGCTCTTCAGCGCTCTGCTCCTTTTTCTTCCGACTCTTGCCTCTACTTCTTTCGGGCAAAAAATTGCGCTCAGCATCTTGTCGTGGCAATCGGGCTCCCGCATCGAGACTGGCTCGATGCGTCTTTCTTGGCTAGGACCTCAAGCTTTTCTCCGTCTTTCTATCTCAGATGCAAACATAGAGGCCTCTTGCGAGCAGCTGACTGCCTACATGCCTCTTTGGCGTCTCAGCCATCTGCAAGGCCCTTTTACCATTTCAAAAGGATACGTCCGCTACCGCTCCGCCTCTTGTCTTGATGCCAGTCTTGAACAGATCGAAGCTTCCGTCGAAAAAAATCAATTCACTGCAAAAGGCTCGACGCGAAGCTCTGGCCAGAGAGGGGCTTTTAACATTACAGGCACTCTCGATCGCTTCCCAGGCGATTGCTCTTTGCAAGGACGCCTCACTTCGATCCCCTCTTGTCTCTGCGATCAACTCTTAAAAACCGATCAAAAGATCGAACAGCTCCTCGGCTCTTCCCTCTCTTTAGAAGGTTCCGTTCAAGCAAAACTTGGCAAAGGCATCTTTAACATCGCTCTCAACTCCTCTCATTGTCAAACCAACATTCATGCAGAATTCGACGGCCAGATGCTTCGTCTCAACAAACCTCTAACCGCTCACTTAACCCTCACCCCCGCTCTCAACGATCTTCTCATGCGAGATATCAACCCTCTCTTTCTAACGTCTGTTCAAGCGAACCACCCCATCACAATCCGCCTCTCGCCGGAACACTTTACCCTCCCCTACGCTCCCTTCCACATCGACTCTCTCTCCATCGAAAAAGGCTCGATCGACATCGGTCAAGTCACCTTGCAAAGCGGCCCCTCTCTACAATCTCTCCTCGATCTACTCAATAACTCTCGCCTCAAAAATGCCCGTTCTCTACACGCCTGGTTTACGCCTCTTTCCTTCCAACTCCAAAATGGCACTCTCAAAACAGGCCGCCTCGATCTCCTCCTCGCTCACTCGGTGCATCTTTGCACCTGGGGCAATATCCATCTTCAAAATAGCAAACTCCGCATGTATCTAGGCCTCCCAGCAAGCACTCTCGCCTCGTCTTTCGGCATCAGCGGACTCAACCCCAACTACGTCCTCAAAATCCCCGTCCGAGGAACCATCTCCAAGCCCGAACTCGAAACCAACTCCGCCGTCGCCCAAATCACCGCCGTCGCCGCCTCTCAAAAACTGCCGCTTCCCAAAGTAGGCAAACTCTTCGGCAAAATCGTCCAAGGCGTAGCCGAACTCAAAAGCGACAAAGACGTCCCCCCAGCCAAACGGCCGTTTCCTTGGGAAAGATGACGTTGGGGCTTTGCCCCAAACCCCATTAAAGGGCTGCCGCCCTTTAAAATCCCTTTTGTTTTTTGTGAGGAAATGAGTTAGGATCTTTGGCTTAACCATTTAAGGATTCGGTGATGTCATCTTCTAGCTTAACTTCTCTCAGCAATCCATCTGATCAAAGTAGACAGCCTGTACCTCTGATGAGCAACTTACTTTCTGTAGCAGGTGCTTCTGATGCTGCTCTGCAGGGTGAAATAACGAGAACGTCGCAAGTGATTGACCGGTTCGTTGAACAAACAAATGAACGACTTCAGACTGTCATGGAGAGAAATGCTCAATTAGAAGCTAGAAATACAGTCATAGCAGAAACTCAACGCCGGGAAGCAGAACGGATGCATCTTATGCAAATGCAAGCCATCCAGCAGCTCACACAAACCATGAATCAAAGATTTGCAGAAATAGGAACTAGACTTGGCAATTTAGAAAGTAAAGTACAGACATTAGAAAGCACTCTTACAAAAAGAATCAATACACATACACACAATTCTGTCATTTGGCATCACGGCACAGGCGAAGCTGTCGGAGCAAATTATGGGGGGAGATATGTGGCCACGTACCACCCAACCACAACAGCCAATCTAGAATAAGAAAGTTGACTTAAACTTAACGTGCGAGTTAAGATTTCGAGCCTTAATAAAAAGAGAGAAAACTTATGGCTTCTTTTGCTTTAACATCATCTTGGGATACTCTGCCAAGCATTCAAGGACAACTTGTTCAACAAATTTCAGATATTCGCAAAGCGCCCAGCGGAAGCAATTGCGATATTCATGACGTTTTTCACCAAGATTCAGAATTACTTGTAAAAGTACGTGCAGTCGCAACAGATCAATTCACTCTCTATATTGAAAAAAAGGCGTTCGATAAAGTCTATCCCTATTTTCGAGGAGGGATTCATGTGGACGCTTCGAAAAGAAAGCAAGACTTTGTCATCAACATGTACGTTGTAAAATTTCACCTCCCCTTTTATGATCTGGGACTAAACATACGTCTCGAACCTCTCGTCCCTGCTCTGGAATGTCCTTTACAAAATGATTCTCCACTACCTCCCATTCATGTAGTCTCTGTGGACAAGCTTTCTCAACCATTTGAATTATCTATCTCTTATTGTATCTGGACAAAAGATGACAAACTTCAGCTTCGAGTAGACTATCCCTTCCCAGTCGTAGAATTTAGATTGGAGTATGAACGTGAAGCGATCGAAGATGATTATGGAAGCGCGATAGTACAAGCAGGGTTGCGTGCCATCGAGGACCACAATACCCTGGGTTGTTCTTGCGAGAGAAAAGGAACTATTACCTCTATAATCGAATTTGATGTAGCGCAACTCGGAGCGCAAAAACCTGATCGAATCATATTAAATAAGACATTTGTGCTAGAAAGTCCTGATGAGACACAAACCGATTCAAAAAAAGGAGAGATTTCCGAGTCATAATCAGTGTAAGCCAATTTTTTAGACTTAAAATCCTTCCTATTTTTTTTGGTGATATTTTTTGTATAATAAACTCTATACCGTTCGTGACTCAAGAATCGGCTGTTGCACGGGAGAGCGTTGCCAAAAATTGATTGCCGCAAAGTAGGCTAGCATGAGGCAATACTAGCCCACTTTACGGCAATCGGTTTTTGGCGCTTTGAACCCGTCCAATAGCCGATTCTTGAGTTACGAACGGTATAACGATCATAGGACTTTTCATGACCAGAAAAATTGCAGCAATCATTACAGCAATCACTGGAGATCGAATCATTATTGGAGAAGAGGAACTTCAACATGCTATTGAAGAACATTTTTCAATGCTTCCGGTAGATATATTGCTCGAATTAATCGAGAGGGTCTTAAAAGACCCAACAAAAATATATGAACAAAAAAAGCTAAATCAATATCACATTTTTTATCGACTTGACAATGAAAAATATTTAGTTGTAATTGTAAAGAAAACGACAACCGGAAATTATTTCGCAACCATGTATAGTACAGGGAAATCGATTCGAAATGCCCACAAGGATTTAAAGGAAGTCAAATCATGAAAAAAGGAAAAGTGTTTTTTCATCCAATTGAAGGATCCGGCACATTAACAATTTCTTGGACTTCGGGGCCTAAAGGCGATGCTATAGAAGCTAAAAAGGGACAAGGAGTTGGCTTTTTCTCACATTCAGGAGAACTGCTCGCAGTGATTTTTGATGAGGTTCAAGACTCTCAAGATCATCAATTTCTTGAATTTACTCATTATCAAATCGAAATTTTCGTAAAAAATAGAAAAGTTTCTTATTCAGTTTGTGATAGTCGTTTAAAAAAGCCATCTTCTACAAAGCGAAAAAAAAGCAGGCAATCTAAAATCTCTAAGTCAACGCGCAAAATTAAGGTTGGACATTAAGACCAGCTCAACCATGACCTTTTATACCGTTCGTAACTCAAGAATCGGCTATTGGATGGGTTCAAAGCGCCAAAAATCGTATGCGGCAAAGTGGGTTGTATTGCCTCATACTAGCCCACTTTGCCGCATACGATTTTTGGCAGCAATCTCCCGTCCAATAGCCGATTCTTGAGTCACGAACGGTATACACATGAGGCGGAAGCAAAAACAACCACTCGCCATCTCCCTAGATCTTATTGTCCTATAAATCCTTACACAAGATTTCTAAAAACTCTTCCAGATCCTCGAGAAGTGACTTTAGGATTCCCAAAATAAACGCACTTGCCTCTTCCCGATATCGAGACAAATAAAGAAGAGATCGCTTTGACCATAGCAGATCCACTGCCGTGAATGTCCGCTTTTGAGTGTTCTGTTTTCAAATTCTCAGCTTGATATTTACCCGACCCGGATATGTTAACAATTTGATTTGCCACTTCCCCTTCTTGCACTGTCACTTTGCCGCTTCCTTTAATATGACATGAAAATGTAGATGTGTTTAAAGAAGGAATGAAAACTTTTCCGCTACCTGAAACAATCAGTTCTTCAAGAGGTGAAGCTAACGTTAACGTATAATATACAGCTCTATGCAGCTTCAACATCAAATTGGGAGCGATCTCTCCAATCGTTAAATGATGATCTTGCAATTTATAAGAAGAAAAGAAGTCCAATATATTCTCTTCTCCTTCGATTTGTAATGAGTTCGACTCTCCTCTTTTAATCACAAGAGGTCCGAGAGAGCCTAAAAACTGAACTGTGGGAATGCAGCCCAACCCAAGAGATATCGTTTTTTCAGCAAAACGATTCGTTCCGACAATCATTTTAACATGTGAAGGAACTAAACTTTCTTCTTCCTGACTAGAGCAGCTAAAAAAATGACCCGCAAATTTAAGAAAAGCAGCTCCTATGCTACCCAGCAAAAGAGGAACAAACACAACAATTTTTTTAATAGTTCCCTCTATCGATTGTGAAGGGTTAGCCCAATCTTTCCATTGTTTCTTGCACCAGTTGGCAGGCTTAGACAAACAACTATTGAGATCTTCTTCACCCCAAGAAAAACCACAACCCACGTTGACATTTCCTACATTGCTAATATGAGAAACGCCGTTTCCTGTGTTACTCACATAGGTAGAACCATTTATTCTCATATAAGGATGCGTACAAACTGTAATCTCTTTATTTTTACTATAAATAATTTGAGACACAAAAACTCCATACATATTTAATAAACACAAAGAATACAAAATACCGCAAAAAAAAGAAACAAAAGACATTTATATTAATTAAAAAAAATAAACAACAAAGTCCTTTAATGAGATTTGGGACAAAACCCTATCTATTAACTTTTAAATAGAAAAGCTCGAATTTGATCAATAATAAAAAATTAACAAATATTTTTTTTAAAAAATCCTTTTTCTTCATTTTGAAGAACCGCTTCAATCTTTTGCTTGCTTTTTGCTTCAGCTGGCTGATCTATATGGGCGCTATGCTGATCTTTTTCACTATGAGAAGAGCCGAAATCTACATAACGCTTTTCTACACTGCTAAGAGGGAAAAGAGCTACTCCCGGGCTACCCATATATTGTACTTTGATAGGAGGCGTTAGGTTCTGATCGTCGAATGCTGTGAACACAATTCGATCGGGATAATCTGGCGAAGGGGAAGAAAATCCCTTGTGTATCGTGCCTCTATGAAAGACAAGCAAATCGTAGTTATTCCCCTTCATCACTCTCGCAGGATCTGTATCTGTGATTTTTTGTATTGCATCAAAGACTCTTTGTCCCGCCCTGCTTACGCTGCAAAGCTGCTCATATTCGCTTTTTGTCGGCACAAATACTTGTGTTGCAGGTCCCTTTAAGACCCAAGTCATTCGGATTCCGCAGCGCTCCTCTTGGTCCAAGATGAGATTTTGCGTAGTATCTTGAAAACGTGTGTCGGTATGCCAATTGGGAACATTTAAACGCGCTGACGCAAATTTATCCATAGAGATCTTGTGCACGTCTAACATTTGGATGATTCTCGTCAAAATAACGGAAGCTCTTTGAACAGCAGGATTCTTCTCGTCTTCAGCAATCTTAAGATAATCATACTCGAAATTCACATCTATACCGAGCGCTCTAAAAGACAACGCCACCTGTTGACCTGACAATGCATTGAAAAACCGCTTTTCTTCTTCTGTTAATACATTAAGAAATGCATAAAGAGCCTTTCCTCCTCTGACTGTCTCCACAGCTTCACAAAGAGCCAACTCGACTTTTTCAAAAAATCCACTAGACTCATCCATCAGCCTGGAGCCCGCTTGCTCGATTCTTGATGGAGAAAATTCAACATGACTAAGAACTGACATTGGGCCCTCAAGTGTTCATTATATTTTTTCAGAAAAGCAAAATTCATAGACTATAAACAAATCAACCAAAAAAAGCACACTTGAAAAAAACAGATTCCATCATTAACATACCCAAAAAGAGTCATCCATGAGCACACAGTCGCATCATTTTTCAGTCGATCAAATGATAAAATCGATAGAAACTTGGCTCATTACAGGCAAGTTAAACCCAGAAATACTTGCGGAAAACTTCAAATTTACTTCCCCATTCTGGGAAAGCAATGATCGAACTGCTTTTATTGCAAAATTTCAAGATCCTACTGAATACCAAAAAACCAGCCTGTCAAATATTGTTAAATTTGACCCAATCATCAGACTTAAAAGTTCAGAAGGCAACCACTTTGCTCTGGTCTTGCAGTATCATACAAAAAATGGGCATAGCGTTTGGGAAACTGTGCTAGGAAATGTTCAAGAGGGGAAATTGAGTGAATTGCGATCAATCTACGACCTTGCCGAAACCAAAAAAGCTCATAACTTGAAATAATCGCTTTTTACAAAATAATTTCCACCAATTCAGAATATTTTTTGAGTTGAGAATCAGCGGTCAAAAAAACGAGGGGTTCTCCTTACTAGAGCCCGTAAGGGACTTTCACCCTCTAGTGTAGCGACATACCGGTCGCACGGGCTAGTATGAGGCAATACAACCCACTTTGCCGCAATCGATTTTTGGCGCTTTGAACCCGTCAAATAGCCGATTCTTGAGTTACGAACGGTATAGATCGGCCCGCAAACCTCTGGTGATTCGGGGGCAAGGCAAGTGGGCAAAACGTGGCTTATTCGAGAGCTAGATAGAAAAGAAAAAAGACAGCTCATTGAGTTAAATTTTGAAAAACGGCCCGATTGGGAGTCTTTATTTTCTTCGAATGAGCTTAAAGATTCCTTGGGCGCTTCGATCCAATATACATTGTTATCTTTGCCTTTTTACCTTTTAGGACAAATTCATCGGTTGATCAAAACGGCAAAATGAATGCCCTCGCTGTATCAACACGCAGGAACGGCGACAGAGACTTGAAGAGCGAGGCCTCCCTCGGAAGTTTCCTTATAGATGCTCATCATATTTTCTCCGGTTTCGCGCATAGCTCGGATGACAGCATCGAGAGAAACGCAGTGCTCACCATTGCCGCGAAGAGAAAGTCTTGCGGCTGTGATCGCCTTCATAGCGCCCATAATGTTTCTTTCAATGCAAGGAATTTGCACAAGGCCAGCTACAGGATCGCAAGTCATGCCTAAGTGATGCTCCATGGCGATTTCAGCGGCGTTTTCAATTTGTTCTGTGCTGCCGCCAAGCAGGGCTGCAAGACCTGCGGCGGCCATGGAAGAAGAGACCCCAATTTCCCCTTGGCACCCCATTTCGGCGGCAGAAAGAGACGCTCCCTCTTTGTAAAGAAGAGCCACTGCGCTCGCGGTTAAGAAAAAGATGATGAGGGCGTCGTCAGAAAATGAGGGGAGGAATTTTTGCGCATAGTGTAAAACGGCGGGAATCACTCCAGCCGAGCCATTGGTGGGCGCGGTCACGACGCGGCTCCCGGCAGCATTTTCCTCATTGACAGCCAAAGCATAGACGCCTACCCATTCCATGACAAGCGTAGGGTCGTCGAGAATTTGAGACTCCGAGGCGAGAAGCTCTCGATAAAGAGCCGCGGCCCTTCGCTGAACTTTCAGGCCTCCAGGCAATTCGCCCTCCAAGGAAAGCCCCCTTTCCACAGATTCTTGCATAACGCGCCAAATGCGGAAAATCCCAGAGCGAATTTGCTCTTCAGAGCGAAATTGCTTTTCATTTTCAAGGACAATTTGCCAAATCGATTTCTGGTGCCGCTTAGCTAGATGCAGCAGCTCTTCCGCTGTTTTGAAAGGATAGGGAACCGAAGCTTCGGCTTGTTTAGGCGTTTTGCCTTGCATCGCCTCTTCATGGTCGACAATAAAGCCGCCGCCGACCGAATAATAAAGCTGTGAATCGAGCTGTTTGCCCCGAGTGTTGTAAGCCCTCATGCGCATCGCGTTCGAATGGAAAGGCAAAAATTTACCGCGCAAAAATACAATATCCTCTTCTGGATTAAAAGTAATTTTACGCCGCCCGAAAAGATGTAGAGTTTTTTCAGATTGGACCCTCGCCACTCGATGGGAAATAGATGAGGGATCGACACCTTCGGGAGTTTCCCCTTCCAGGCCCAGCAAAATCGCCAGATCTGTAGCATGGCCTTTTCCTGTCATCGCTAAAGAGCCGTACAGTTCTACTTTAATAGAGGCGATATCTTCAAAAAATTCTTTCTCTTTGAGTCCGATTAAAAACCTGCGGGCGGCCCGCATTGGACCTACGGTATGAGAACTGGAAGGCCCAATCCCAATAGAAAACACATCAAAAATGCTCACAAATCCCATAAACATCGTCTCCAGGCTATCTATTGATCAACAAAGGCACTATTTTTAACCAGAAGCAAAAATCTATGCAAGAAAAAGCTGTAAAAGGAAAATTAATCTATGCTCAATTAAAATATATCTTTACCATTAACAAAAAAACCCACAAAACAATATATTTATACCGAAGAAAGCTGAAGAATCGGCTTTCAATCCCGCCTGTAAGCCGATTCTTCAGCTTTCTTCGGTATATTTTTCATTAAGTAAAGAGATAAAATAGATGAACGCCATCTGCATCATCCCCGCCCGCTTCAACAGCAGCCGTTTCCCTGGGAAATTGTTGGCTAAAGCTTTAGGCAAAACGATTCTGCAGCGAACGTTTGAAAATGCCAGAAGCTGCGCTGCGTTCAAAAAACTCTATGTAGCCACGGATCATGAATACATCGCAAAACATATCGAAGAGCTCGGAGGCGATGTGATTTGGACGAGTTCTTCTTGCGCAAATGGCACGCAAAGACTTATAGAAGCTTTGCAAAAAAAGCCTGAATTACAGCAAGCAGATATCGTCCTCAATGTACAAGGAGACCACCCCTGCACGTCGCCGGAGGCCATGGAGGCGGTGATTAGCCTTTTGCAAGAAGATAAAGAGGCGGTCATGTCTACTGCCGCCATTCCTCTTAAAGATCTCAAGCATTTCCACTCTCCCCATATCGTCAAGTGCGTATTCGATCAACACCAAAATGCCCTTTATTTCAGCAGAGCCCCCATCCCCTACTGCCGAGAAGGAGTGCCAAACGGAGCCTATCATCATCTCGGCCTCTACGCCTATCGAACCTCCTTTCTCCTCTCTTCACTCGAAAAAGCCTTAACGCCTCTGCAACTCCAAGAAGATTTGGAGCAGCTCAACGTGTTAGAAAAAGGGCTGCGCATCAAAATCGCCATCGTCAACGACCCTCCCTTTGGAGTGGACACCCCCGAGGATCTAGCCCTGTTAGAAGCTCACCTTCTCTAAAACTTGAGTTATAACGGTTTTTCTGAGTAGAATAAAAAAGCACAAAAAAGGGGGGCTATCCTGGCTACGAAAAAATATATTTTTATTACGGGCGGTGTGGTTTCCTCTCTAGGCAAAGGGTTAACAGCCGCTTCGATTGGCTACTTACTAGAATGCCGCGGCATCAAAATTGCGATGTTAAAACTGGATCCTTACTTAAACGTGGATCCTGGCACAATGAATCCTTTTCAGCACGGGGAAGTCTATGTGACAGACGATGGGGCCGAGACCGATTTGGATTTAGGTCATTACTATCGCTATACCCATTCTCCTTTGACAAGAGCTTCGAATGCAACGTCAGGACAAATTTACGATACGGTGATTAAAAAGGAGAGAAAGGGAGAATATTTAGGGAAAACTGTGCAAGTGATTCCTCATGTGACCGATGAGATTAAAGCAAGGATCGAAGCTTGCTCTGTCCAAGAGCCTGATACAGAGGTCGTACTCGTCGAGATCGGAGGGACGATAGGAGACATCGAATCGCTCCCCTTTTTAGAAGCAATCCGGCAATTTCGCCATGCACGTCCGGCAGATTGCATGAATATCCATTTGACCTATGTCCCCTACTTGAAAGCGGCCGGAGAGGTCAAGACAAAGCCAACCCAGCATTCCGTGCAGGCGCTAAGAGAAATCGGGATTATCCCCGACATGATCATTTGCCGCTGCGAACAGAGCTTAAATGAAGAGCTTAAAGAAAAAATTTCTCTCTTTTGCAATGTGCGCAAAGAGGCCGTCATCGATGAAAAAGACGTAGAACACAGCATCTATGAAGTGCCTGGCATGCTCCATCGGCAAGGGCTTGATCTGATGATCTGTGAAATGCTCCATTTGGAAAAAGGGACATCGGATTTAAGCCGCTGGGAAAAAATGGTGCACAGCGTACTGCATCCCAAAGGAAAAGTGGTCATCGGGATCGTCGGCAAATACATGGACCATCAAGACGCTTATAAGTCCGTCTTTGAAGCGCTCCATCATGGAGCTGCAGCTGCCGGCGTCGAACTAGAAATTAGAAAATTCGAATCGGACAGAATAGTTGAAAACGGCTCTGTAGAACAGGCCATCGGCGGCTGCGAGGGGTATCTCGTCCCTGGAGGCTTTGGTTCTCGAGGATGGGAAGGGAAAATTTTGACAGCCCACTATTGCCGAACCAAAAACATCCCTTACTTTGGCCTTTGTTTAGGCATGCAAGTCATGCTCGTCGAATTTGCCCGCTACGCTTTAGGATTAAAAGAAGCTCATTCGACAGAAGTTGATCCCAACACGCCGGATCCGGTGGTTTCTATGCTCGCAGAGCAAAAACAACTGCAAAACCTCGGCGGCACCATGCGCCTTGGCGCTTATCCTTGCGAGCTAAAACCTGGATCTTTGGCCGAGCAAGCCTATGGGAAAAAGCTCATTTGGGAAAGACACCGGCATCGCTACGAGTTTAACAATGCTTATAAAAAGGCGTTTGAAGAAAAAGGGATGCTTTTTTCTGGCAAACTGGAGAGAGGAGAGCTCTGCGAAATTTCAGAAGTCGCAGGCCATCCATGGATGCTCGGCGTACAATTTCACCCAGAGTTCAAATCAAAGCCGCTTGAGCCCCATCCTCTTTTCTGCGATTTTATCCGGACCATTTTGCTCCATCGCACAAAAGTACAATCTTCAGTCAATCAGGCTTGCAGCAAATCATGAACCAAAGAATGGCAGCCATCGATTTTGGCCTAAAACGGATCGGAATTGCCCTTTCCGATCCGAGAGGCAAATTAGCTTCTCCTTTAAAAACAGTCGACGGAGGAAAAAGAGGCGCTATCCATGTCGTAGAGGCCCTTCGTCCTTACCAGCAAGAACTGACCAAGATCCTCGTTGGACTTCCTCTTCTCATGAATGGAAAAGAAGGCGATATGGCAATGGCCGTCCGCGTGTTTGCTCAAGAGCTGGAAACCTTGATGCCCATCCCCATTTTGCTACTTGATGAAAGGCTCTCCAGCGCCCAAGCGGACAAAAGTTTAAAAGAATTATCATTTAACAGAAAAAAGAGAAGCTCTAAAATTGACATGGCAGCAGCAACCCTGTTATTACAAAATTATTTAGACACCCTCTAAAAGCAGCGACACAAATATGGAACATCCTTTAGAAGAGGCGGGCAGATCCTCACGCAATATCGACCCTTGCGTCCTCGTGATTTTTGGCGCAACGGGAGACTTAACAGGAAGAAAACTAGCCCCTGCGTTGTATAATCTAGGACGGGAAGGGATGCTTCCTCCTAATTTCGCCTGCGTAGGGTTTGCTCGAAGAGGAAAAAGCCATCGGCAATTTCGAGATGAGATCAAAGAAGACGTTTCCACCTACTCGCGCACAAAGCCGATTGAAGAGCGCTTTTGGGACCATTTTCAAGAGCAGTTTTTTTACCATCAATCCGACTTTGATCAAGATCAAGGATATAAAACATTAGCCGCTCTGCTCAATCAACTCGACGCGAAATTCGCCACACGGGGCAATCGGGTATTTTACTTATCGGTACAGCCCAAATACTTTCCGATCGTCATTGAAAAATTAAAGCAGCATGGACTGATTTACGATGTCAATGAAACATCAAACCGTTGGTCGCGGGTCATTATCGAAAAACCCTTTGGCCATGACAGCGCGTCTGCGGCCGAACTGCAGCGCCACATTTCCCATTCACTTGACGAATCGCAAATTTACCGGATAGATCACTATCTCGGTAAAGAGACAGTACAGAATTTGCTCGTCTTCCGTTTTGCAAACTCGATTTTTGAATCGCTTTGGAATTATAGACATATCGATCACGTTCAAATCACAGTGGCCGAAGAGATCGGCATTGGAACAAGAGGTCACTTTTTTGAAGAAGAGGGGCTTCTTCGTGATATCGTGCAAAACCACATGATGCAGCTGCTTTCCCTTGTGGCAATGGAACCTCCCGTCAATTTAAGCGCAACAGCGATCCGAGATGAAAAAGTGAAAGTGTTGCAATCGATCAGGCCGCTCACCGAAGCAGAATTTAGCCATTCAGCAGTTCGAGGACAATACGGCCCTGGGTTCATCAACGGACAAAAAGTGATTGGATATCGAGAAGAGCAGAATGTGGGTCCGACCTCTTCTGTCGAAACCTACGCCGCTTTAAAACTCTATATCGATAACTGGCGATGGGCGGGCGTTCCTTTTTATCTTCGCGGAGGAAAAAGGCTGCCCAAAAGAGGCACTGAAATTGCCATTATTTTCAAAGACGCTCCAGGCGTACTTTTTCAGCAAAGAAGCCAAAAAAATGAACCGAATGTCTTGGCGATGAGAATTCAGCCTGACGAGGGCATTTCTATGAAGATCAACTGCAAAGTTCCAGGACCTAGCAGCCCAATTCAACCTGTGAAAATGGATTTCCGCTACGGCTCTTATTTCGGCCAAACGCCGCCGGAAGCTTATGAACGGCTGATTTGGGACTGTATTTTGGGAGATAGCACCTTATTTGCCAGATCGGACGAAGTGGCCCAATCCTGGGAGATCTTAACCCCTATCCTCAACTATTGGAGTTCTCAGAAAAACGCTCCGTTTCCGAACTATGCAGCGGGAAGCTGGGGGCCTCAAGAAGCAAATCTCATGCTAGGCGAAGGACGCAGCTGGAGAATTTTATGACGATTCAACAAATTGTCAGTCCAGACCAAATCGAAAAGCAGCTACAATCCATCTGGGAAGCGCTCGTCAAAGAAAACAAAATGAGGGCAAGCCTTTTCAACCTCATTGTCTACACCCATTTATCTCCCCGGACCGACTATTTTCGCAGTATCGTGCAAAAAGTCATCGAAAAATTCCCTTGCCGCATCTTATTCATTTCTTTCGATCCCGATACATCGCAAAATTATCTTAAAACTGCGGTATCCGTCGTGACCCCATCGGAAACGGAAACCACCATCGCTTGCGACAATATCGACATCGGCGTGGCAGGCCATGAAATAGAAAAAGTTCCCTTTCTGCTTCTGCCCCACATTTTGCCAGATCTGCCCGTTTATCTTTTATGGGCCGAAGACCCAAGCCACGACAACCCCCTTTTCCAACCTTTGCTCAATATGGCCAGCCGCATTATTTTTGATTCAGAAGCTGCGGATGATCTTCTCTCCTTTTCGAAAACACTGCTCTCTCTTCATACCGAGCAAAAAAGAGAAATCGCCGATTTAAATTGGGCTAGAACAGAAGGCTGGAGGGATCTTTTAGCTTCTACCTTCGATTCGCAAGAGAGGATTGAGCAGCTCAAATCGCTCACAGCATTGAGCATCTCTTATAATGCAAGAGAAACTGAATTTTTCTGTCATTTAAAAATCCAATCGATCTACCTTTTGGCTTGGCTATCGAGCCAAATCGGCTGGACATTTTTGCATTCAAAAATAATCGACAATAAAGTACTTTTTACTTTTCAGCTCTCAGATAAATCCCATCCTGAATTTTTGATTGAATCCGAAACCTGGGAAAAATTAGGGCCCGGAACCATCATTTCCGTCAACCTCTCTTCAAAAGACGGACATGTCTACACCTGCGCCCGGATCCCTGAACAATACCACCATGTAGCTATACAAATTTCAACTCCCCAAAAGTGCGATTTGCCGTATCAATTTGTCTTAGGCCAAACAGCCACGGGACAATCGCTTGTAAAAGAGATTTGCACAAAAGGCACAAGCGTCCACTACCTTGAAATGCTCCAAGAATTGCAGCGCCTTGATAAGGATAAATTATGTTAACTTCATGGGATGAAAGGCGGGATCTCGCGCTTCCTGGCGACGAAAAAACCACAATCGCTTTTGCGGCAGGTCACTGGGTTCGCCTGGCCAAAGCCGCCATAGCCCATTCAGGCCGCTTTGCCGTTGCCCTCTCTGGAGGTTCCACGCCGAAGGCTATTTTTGAGCATCTAGCCAAACAACCGAACATTCTTGATTGGAGCCGAGTCTGGCTTTTTTGGAGCGATGAGCGTTCTGTAGGACCTGATCACCCAGACAGCAATTACCACATGGCTATGGAGGCTGGCTTGAGCAAGCTTCCACTTTTGCCGCAGAATATTTTTAGAATGAAGGCTGAAGATCACATTGAAAAACACGCATCTGAATATGAGGAGATCGTCCGGAGCACATTAGGAAAGAGCCTCTTCGATCTTGTGATGCTCGGCCTCGGCGAAGATGGACATACAGCCTCTCTTTTTCCTCATACAAAGGCTTTAAAAGAAACAAAACGTCTTGTTGCAGCCAACCATGTCCCTGAGAAAAATACATGGCGCATGACATTTACTTTCCCTTGCATCAATCAAAGTCAATGCAGCGTGATTTATGCTCTTGGGAAAGGAAAAGCCTCGATCGTTAAAGAAGTTCTCAAGGCAACCCTTCCTTCTGCATGGCCTGCTAGCCATGTGGGAACCAAAGAGCGCAAGGCTCTTTGGATCTTAGATGATTCAGCTTCTCAACTCTTGTAGCAATTGAAAATACTCTCTGCAGACCTGTTCCCTTAATGCATATTTTTTTTCTTAGCTGCTTCTTGTGAATTACCCATCCCTGCAGGGAAAAACTCCTTTATATACCGTTCGTAACTCAAGAATCGGCTATTGGACGGGAGATCGCTGCCAAAAATCGATTGCGGCAAAGTGGGTTGTATTGCCTCATACTAGCCCACTTTGCCGCAGTCGATTTTTGGCAGCGATCTCCCATCCAATAGCCGATTCTTGAGTCACGAACGGTATAAATATGATTTTTTTACCGTTAAGAATTTGTGTCAAAATCTGATCTTCTCTTTTAGTTAAGTTCTTGCCGCTCTTTTGTTTTTTCATAATACTTTCAGCTGTCTCAAGAGCAAGTACTATTTCTCCCGAAACCCCTTAGTCATTTCAGATTTTTCTAACTCTTGTTTTTCAGAAAAAACAACCGAATGATCAGAGGAGCTGCTTGAACTTGAGAGCAAAATTTGAGGGTTATCGGCAAGACGACATTGTTGAAAATATTCCCCGCATACTTTTTGCCTGCGAACCTGTTCACTCTTTTCACACATTCTCTGAAAACCAGATATTCCCAAGGGAATACTTTTCGCTTCAAAAAATGTTTTTTTTGCATTGACTATTTTCAAAAAAATCTCATTTTCATCTCTTGTCATTGAAACGCCATTTTTTCGTTTTTCCATAATATATTCAGCTTTTTCAAGACAAACCCTTAATTCTAATTCAGGAGGTGGGGTCTTTTCAGATCGAGAAAGAAGGGTAGGATGGGTTTTTCTTAATTTACTTGCTCTTTCAACTGGCTTCAGCTCTTTTTTTTCAGAAGCGCTCTGCGAATAAGTGGGTTGCACAACAACAGGGGTAAACATCTCATTTGATTGCGAAAGGAGAACGAGAGACATAGCCGCGAGGTTCCTTTCAGATTCACTTTTCTCTTCTAAAGGAAAAACATCCTGTTGAAGATGGTCTACATCAGAAGAACACGTATTTTCTTCTACTCTTTTTCTCTTTTTTGACTGATTTTCAAATCCATTTTCTTGAATGTTGGACATATCAATGTGCCGCTGTTCACGTTGACCAACGTATCCCGGTTTTTTAGGATTAAATTTCTGAATCGTACATATTGAATCAAAACAGACTGTCCTACGCCGCCGTAAAGTATCCGGAATGCTTCCTCCGCTACCCTCAGCAAAAAAGCTCTGCGCGGATAACAATCCATTTTCAAATATTTGATGACTATGCAACAAGCTGACAACTTGCGTAGGAGAATAAAAGCGCGCCTCGGGATCTGAGGAACTGCTCTCCTCGACCCTTTTCTTCTCTTCTAACGAAGCCTCTTGGCTATCTACCCCGATGGGCTTGGAGAAAAAGCTCTCCATCGGCGACAATCGATTTTCAAGTGTTTGACGCCCCACCAAGCTGGCAACTTGCGTAGGAGAGTAAAAGTGCGCCTCCGAACCAGACAAAACACTCCGTCCAACTGTTTCTACACCCCGCCCCTCTATGCCTTGATTGGAAGAGCTGCTTACATTGGGCAAACCATTCCGAAATAATTTATTTACTTTCATAATAACCACACAAATTAATCTAACTTTCTGCCATACTATATAGATTATGAACAAATATTTAATTAAAAAACATGCGAAATTTGCTCCGATATCGCAAGATATCCTCCTTTTTGTTATGCTCCAACCATATGCTAGTCCTTGGAATTGAAAGCACCTGCGATGAAACAGGTGTAGCCATCGTAGAAAATGGCAAACACATTCTCTCAAACGTCATCGCCTCCTCTGCTGACGTCCACCAGCGGTATGGCGGGGTTTTTCCTGAACTTGCCTGCAGGCGCCATATCGACGCTCTTTTACCTGCTTTGGATGAGGCTTTTAAGAAAGCGGGGGTAAAAACGAGCGATATCGATGTGATCGCCGTTGCTCAGGGGCCCGGCCTTATCGGAGCCTTGCTGATCGGAATGAATGCGGCCAAGGGCTTAGCCATAGCTTGGGACAAGCCTCTGATCGGCGTCAACCATGTAGAGGCCCATCTGTATGCTGCCTTGATGGGACCCAACGAGCCCGTTTTCCCGGCGTTAGGAATCGTCCTGTCTGGAGGGCATACTTTGCTATTAAACATGCTCGATATTGGCAAATATCAGCCGATAGCCACCACCGTTGACGATGCCATTGGAGAGGCTTTTGATAAAGTCGCCACTTTGCTTAGCCTGCCCTATCCAGGAGGCCCCCACATCGAACGACTGGCCAAGGAAGGAAATGCCGAGCAATTCGCTTTTAAAGCCGGTTTTGTTAAAAAAAGTCCTATAGACTTTTCTTTTTCAGGACTCAAAACCAGCGTTCTTTATGCCATTAAAGGGCAAAATGGATCCAAAGAAAAGCTTTCTAATCTAACGCCCAGCGCCAAAGCCGATATCGCCGCCTCCTTTCAAGAAACAGCCTTGCGAGATGTGCTGACGAAGGCCAAAAAAGCCGTTTTAGAGCTGTCCTCTCAATCGATTGTTCTGGGAGGAGGAGTCTGCTCCAATCAGCGGCTAAGGGACTTATTTACCCAAGAATTTCCCCATATCCCCCTATTTTGGCCGCCTAAAGAGCTTTCTTTAGACAACGCCGCCATGATCGCAGGACTCGGTTTTCACAAATTTTTACGTCAAGAGAAGGGAGATCCCCTTGATTTGGAAGCTCTAACCCGTATTCCCATTGCTTAAATTCTTCTTTTTTTGTACAATCCGATGCAAAATTATCTGCAGGATTCCTATGGCAAAAAAAGGCGCACGCGAAAAAATCAAAATGAAAAGCACCGAATCCAACGAGTGCTACTGGACAATTAAAAATAAGCGCAACACTACGGAGAGAATCGAACTAAAAAAGTACGATAAATCTCTCCGCCGCCATGTTGCTTTCAAAGAAGCAAAATAATTTTTAATTCCGAAAGATTATTTTTTATACCGGAAGAAATTCCTCGTTATTGATAGAGTAGAAAATAATCTCTTGGAAATGGTGTAGCTTTGTTTGAATGGCAAATCGCCCTCAAATATTTAATTCCTAAAAGAAAATCTCTGTCGACTGCCCTCATCTCGATGATGTCGGTCTTTGTGATTTCTTTAGTCGTTTGGCTTGTTTTGGTTTTCCTCTCTGTCACTAAAGGCATAGAGGAAAATTGGCTGAGTAAACTCACCTCTCTTTACGCCCCTCTTCGCATCTCTCCGACGGAAGCTTATTATTCTTCTTATTTTTATCGAGTCGACTCGATTTCCTCCTCTTCTCAGTACACGTTGAAAACGTTAGGAGAAAAAGCGGCGGCTGCTATCTCCAATCCTTACTCGTTAGAAACAGATATGGAGCCCCCCTCCCACTGGCCTCGACCCGAGTTGACAGAGGGCCACGAGCTTTTAGATCCTGTGAAAATCGCAGTGAAGGAGCTTGAAACGATCCAATCTCCCTTTCAAGATTATGAAATTGGCGGAGCTCTTTTGCGTTTAGGCCTTCGTAAAACAGCCGAAAGCGGGACCTCTTATCTTTCTCAAATGTCCTATCTCCTCTCGCTGCCTAGTAAAAATCCTCGTCTTCACACCCTCATTGCAAAACCATCTTTTACCGAGCTAAAAGAGCTCGCCGCTTCAGATCCTGAAACGTTAGAGCATATTGAAAACGCCGTACTCCAATCGATCAATGGCCGCGTTGAGCTCATTTCTGGCTCTGCCAAACTGTTTTATGATGCGCCACCGGCATCCCCTCCCCCTTGGGCTTACTTTGTCAACGGAGAATGCGCGCTTCCAACTTGGGATCATGAACAGGGCGTATTGCTTCCTAAATTTTATGCCGACAACGGCGCAAAGATCGGGGACAAGGGGAATTTAAGCTATGCAGCGCCATCTGCCGTTTCGACGCAAGAGCAAAAAATCTCTCTTCGAGTCGCAGGCTTTTACGATCCCGGCATTTTACCTGTCGGCAATCGCTGTCTCATTGTACCCGCCGAGATTACCCGCAGTATTTATGGAGCCGCGCAAACCTTTTCTCCCGACGGCACCCCAACGAACGGCTTTTTTATCTGGACGCAAGATCCTTACAAAGCAAAGCAAGAGCTCAAAGCCCGTTTTGAAAAAGCTGGCATTGCTCGTTATTGGAACATCGCAACGTATGATGAATTTGAATTTTCTAAAGATCTGATGCAGCAATTTCAAAGCGACCGAACACTATTTCTCTTAATCGCCGCCATCATCTTACTTGTCGCTTGCTGCAATATTATTTCTCTTCTCGTGCTTCTTGTGAATGACAAGAAAAAAGAGATCGCTATCCTCCACGCTCTCGGAGCTTCCTTTTCGAGCATTTCTGGCATTTTTGGTCTTTGCGGCATGATCATGGGCTGCGCAGCTTGTCTTGTAGGCTCGGCGGCCGCTCTCATCACTCTTCGCTACCTTCATGTCCTCGTCTCTTTTTTAAGCGCGCTCCAAGGCCATGCAGCTTTCCATCCAGCATTTTTTGGCTCTTCGCTCCCCAATCAGCTGAGCTACGATGCGCTTCTTTTCGTTCTCATTGCCACGCCGCTCCTCTCTCTCGCGGCTGGACTCATCCCAGCCCTCAAAGCCGCTCGCATCCGAGCTTCTAGTGTCTTGAGGTCCGAATGATCCTGTCTGCCAAACACCTTTCCAAAACATTCGCTTCACCCCAACCTCTCACGGTCTTTTCCAACGTCTCTCTAGACGCCAACCTCGGCGACACAATCGCGATTTGCGGCAGATCTGGCGAGGGAAAAACCACTCTGCTCCACATTCTCGGCACGCTAGAGCTCCCCAATAGCGGCGAGCTCTTCATCGCAAATGAACTCGCCACGCCCCAAACAAGCGCCGAACTGCGCAGGCGCCACATCGGATTTGTCTTTCAGTCCTACAATCTTCTCGAAGATTTCACCGCTCTCGACAATGTCCTCATGCCCGCAAAAATCGCAAGGCTCCCCCTCAACCCTCAAAAAGGACTTCAACTCCTCGATGAAGTAGGCCTCGCCGATCGAGCCTCCTTTCCCGTCAAACTCCTCTCCGGCGGCGAAAGACAGCGCGTCGCCATCGCCAGAGCCCTTTGCAACAACCCCTCGCTCCTCCTCGCCGACGAACCCACGGGCAACCTCGATCGCGCCCACGCCAAACAAATCGGAGACATTCTCCTCTCCTGCGCCCGCAATCACAATAAAACCCTCGTCCTCGTCACTCACGATGAAGAGCTCTCGAGTCTTTGTTCTAAGCGTTATCTACTACAAAATGGCGAGCTTATGGGGAGCTCATCGTGATTGTGGGACTTCGTCCCACTCTATAGTTTATAGTTTTCTTCGACTTTTCAGTTTCTTTGGATTTAAGTCCCTATCGCCTTCCAACGCTTCGCGTTTCCAGTTGATCACTTGCGTTTGATGATCGATCGAGGCGATCGATCATCAA
>JAJXYX010000050.1 GCA_021780355.1 bacterium
TTCGCGGTGTTGTCGACTGTGACTGCGGAGTCTGTTTTAGGGCAGGCGTTAAGGGGGCGGGTGAGGGATAAATTCAAGCCTATTGGGGCGCCTGCGACCAACTTTTGAGATTACTTGGGTATACATTTCCTTTTTATTAACTATAATATTATAACATGTTAATTATTTGTATTTCAATAATTAATTATAAATACAAACAAAATCTCATGTTTCTTGTAATTAATATATTAAAAACAAACAGGATTCCAAAGGACGCCAGTCCTTTGGTGGGGTTTGGGGCTAAACCCCAACGAAACTCATAAGCAATATGATCCAGAAAATACAAAGCGAGCTGGGCCTATAAGAGAAAGATCGAAGAAATTCTTATCAGAAAACATGATGTCCATGTCGCCGCCTGCGAATTGGATGTGGACGGGGCTGGGGAGATCGAAGATTTGAGAAGCAATGACGCCGACGGCGGCGGCGCCTGTGCCGCAGGCCAGGGTTTCAGCTTCGACGCCTCGCTCGTAGGTCCTGACGGAGAGGGAATGGTCGGGTTGGAGAGATGCGAAGTTCACGTTGACGCCGTGGGGGGAAAACGCGGGATGGCGGCGGATTTTTCTTCCGAGAGAGAAGACATCGATGGTGGGGAGATCGGGAACGAAGAGGACGATGTGGGGGACGCCGGTATTAACGAGGTGAGCAGCGTGGGTGGAGCCGTCGAAAGCAAGAGGAAGATTGAGACAAAGATTGCGAGGTTCTCCGAGGCGGACGCCGATTCGGTTTTCGTGGGAAAAGGCCTCGACAATCCGATCATGCATGGCGATGCGCTGGGGAGAAAGATTGAGATCTCGGGCAAATTGAACGAGACAGCGAAGGCCGTTGCCGCAGCTTTCCGCTTCGCTGCCGTCGCTGTTAAAAATGCGCATGCGAAGATCGGCGGCAGGATCGAGCTGAAGAAGGATCACGCCGTCAGCTCCTACGCCCCGCTTGCGATCGCACAGGTGAGGCACAAGGGAAGAGTCAAAAGAAAGAGAGCGATCGTCGATTAGGATAAAATCGTTGCCCGCTCCCTCATATTTAGAAAAAATCATTTCAAAAATGCTTCGACTTCTTTCATGGTAGAGACAATTTTGTCGAGAAGACCGAACTCTAAGGCTTCTTCGGCTGTCATCCAATTGTCTCGGTCGATCGCTTTTTCAATCACCTTGTTCTCTCTGCCTGTAGCGTGGGCATAAATGTCCACTAACATGGCCCGTGTTTTCAGCATCTCTTTCGCTTGGATGTCTAAATCAGTCGCCTGTCCGCGGATGACGCCGCCGATGAGAGGCTGGTGGATCATGATGCGGGAGTTAGGCGTGGCGAGACGCTTGCCCTTGCCGGAGCAGAGACTCAAGAGAGAGCCCATGGAAGCGGCAAGACCTGTGACGAGAGTGACAACAGGAGATGAGAGCATTTTAATTTGATCCCAAATGGCGAATCCCGAATCCACCGAACCGCCAGGAGAGTTGATGACAAACAAAATCGGCTTGCCCGGCGCTACATGGTCTAAATACCAAAAATTGCGGATCATCTCTTTAGCTGTGTTGGAATCGACTTGATCGGAAAGAAAAACTCTCCTTTTTTCCAAAATCGCCTGATCAATTTTATCTCCAGCCCACTTAGGGAAGTGAGCAGGCTTTTCTTCGTGATCTGTGTCTGACATAAATGTAACTCCTTATGTAAATTAATCAATTACAAGTTCCGGATATAAAGGGAACCTTTCGAGAATCTCAGCTACTCGTCTTTGCGCGCGATGCATCACAGGCTCTGGAACTGCGGCAAGACTCTTTGACGGCAGCCCTGTTTTCTCTACGACTTCGGGTCTTGCCTCTTTGAGCAGATCGTAAATGATCGAGGCCATTTCTTTCATCTCTTCCGTTTTCATGCCAAGCGTCGTGACCGCCGGCGTGCCGATTCGAATCCCCGACGTGTACCAAGCCCCGTTTTTATCTTTAGGGATCGAATTGCGATTCACAGTAAAACGGGCCCCGCGCAAAAGGGTCTCTGCTTGGCGGCCTGTCAGCTGAAACGTCGATGCCACATCCGCGACGAACAAATGGTTGTCCGTTCCCCCCGTTAAAATCCGCACCCCTTTTTGCATCAGCGCGTCCGCAAAAGCTCGTGCATTGTCGACGATGTGGTGCGCGTAGCGAGAAAATTCAGGCGAAGCCGCCTCTTTAAAAGCCAGAGCTTTTGCTGCCATCACGTGGGGCAGCGGACCGCCCAACACCAAAGGACAGCCTTTATTAACCGCCTCTTTAAATTCCTCTTTGCAAAGCACCATGCCGCCGCGAGGGCCTCGGAGCGTTTTATGCGTCGTCGTCGTCACGACATGAGCATAAGGGACGGGATTATAAACACCCGTCATCGCACGCCCAGCGACTAGCCCTGCAAAGTGGGCCATATCTACCAATAGCACAGCGTCCACTTCATCCGCAATCTCTCTCATTTTGGCAAAGTCGATCAAACGGGGATAGGCAGAATAGCCCGCCACTAAAATCAAAGGCTTTTCACGGAGCATCTGCTCTCTTAACGCATCGTAATCGATGAGGCCCGTTTCTGGATCGACCTCATAGCTGACCGATTGCATCATCTTGGCAGAAATATTATGTCTAAATCCATGCGTCAAATGGCCGCCGGAGCCAAGGGCCAGGCCCATCATCTTTTGACTTAAAAGAATTTTTCTTACTTTTTCATATTCTTCAGACGTTAACTCATCGACGCTTTTTTTCCCCAAAGCTTCGACTTCTCTCGACTGGACTCTTTGAACGATGATCGCCCAAAAGGCCACTAAATTCGCGTCCGCTCCCGAATGAGGCTGAACATAAGCATGGTCGGCGCCAAAAACTTTTTTAGCCCATTCGACAGCTAAACTCTCCACGGCATCGACATTTTCGCATCCAGCATAAAATCGATGGCCCGGATACCCTTCGCTATATTTATCTGTCAGAAGATTGCCCATCGCAAGCTGCACCGGGAGGGAAGAAAAATTCTCCGAGGCGATCAACTTAATATGGGTCCTTTGATCCCTAAGCTCTTGGACGATACTTTGGCCAATTGCAGGAAAAGCCTCCTTGACAGCGTCAATCGAGGCTAAATACGCGATGACGGCTGCCGTTTGACTCTCCGCCGGCACCTTTTGTAAATATTTTCTTACATAAGACATATCGTCTCCTTTGACAAACTCCCTCGCCGAGGGACAGATGTGTTCAAGCATTTTATTCTACCCTGTTATCGATTATCCTTGAAGATTTTCTACCAAAATCGTTAAAGTATCTCCATAAGTATTTCGAGGTATGTTCACATGTATCAAGCTCTCAAGGTCATCCTAGACATTCAAGAATTCGACATGAAGATGATCAGGCTCATGCGCTTAAAAAAAGAGCGTATGGATGAACTGCTCCACATCGACTCTTTGCGCCAAGAACTCGTCCAGCAGCAGACCGATAAGCAATCGGAAATCGCCGAACTCAGCCGAAGCATTGCCGCGCAAGAGATGAAGATCCAAGAGATCAAAGAAAAAATTAAAAAACTGGAAGCCAAGCAAAGCACCGTCAAAAAAGTCGACGAATTCAATGCGTTGACCCATGAAATGACAGCAGCGGAAAGGGAAAAGATCGCAACCGAAAATATCGCAAGCGACATGATCGACAAGAGAAATCTTGAAGAAGAGATCCTCGAGAAGATCAAGCAATCTCTCCTCCAATCCGAGACGAGCAGCCAGGCCCTCGAAGAGGAGATCAGAAGCAGCATCCGTATGATCAACCAAGAAGGACTTGAGCTCAAATCCGCTCGGGACGCTCTCGCCAAAACGGCCGATCCAGAAATTCTTCGCATTTACGAAAAACTGCTGAACAACAAAAAAGACCGCGTCGTCGTGCCGATCGAAAACCGCAATTGCAACGGCTGCCATATCGCTTTAACAGCGCAGCATGAAAACCTCGTCCGCAAAGGCGAGCGGATCGTGTTCTGCGAACATTGCTCCCGCATTCACTACTGGCAAGAGAGCGAAGAGATCGAAGGCACTGCAGCAGCGACAAAACGGCGCCGCCGCAGAACTGCGAACGTATAAGTTATTGGAAAGGCGGGCTATCGCTGCTTTTTTCTCTGAGAGAAAAAGGGAGAGGAAAGTCCGGACTTCACAGGAAAGGATACCAGGTAATCACTGGGGGCCGCAAGGCTACGGAAAGTGTAACAGAAAACACATCGCTTGTAGAGCAATCCGCAAGACAGACTGAAAATGCAGGCATCAGGTGCCGGCCGCACTCGAGGAGACTCGGGGCGTTATAAACCCTATCCGAAGCAAGGCCGAATGTGGGTGCGTGTCCGCGCTAGACCCTAAGCTGGCTGCTCGAGGAGCTCGGCGACGAGCTTTCTAGATGAATGATAGCTATTTTGCGTTAAGCGAAATACAGAATCCGGCTTAAAGCCTTTCCAATATTTTTTCTTTGATTTGCAACTCCGAAAGACCTACGATTTCCATCCTTTTTAAGCGAGAAGTTGCTCCAGAAACCAACCGGATCGACGACTTGGCAATCCCAAGAGCTTTGGACAAAAGCTCAATGACAGCTTCATTGGCCTTGCCTTTTTCGGGCGTTGCCGTAATTTTCACCTGAAGCACTCCCTCTTTCCAACCGACAATCTGATTCTTTGAGGCATTGGGAGTGACTTTAACCTGTAAAAGCATCTTTTTAGGCTCGGGGATGAGTTTTGTCATAGACGGCCCGTTTTAACTTAGGAGATACGTGCGTATAAATCGTAGTCGTCGCCAAAGAAGTATGGCCTAAAAGCAATTGGATCGTTTTCAAGTCCATCCCATTTTCGAGCCAATGCGTTGCAATCGTATGTCTGATCGTATGCGGCGTGATTCTCTCTGAGAGGCCGCTGGCCTTAAGATATAAAGAAAAATTCCGATCTATCGATCGAGGCGTGAGCCTCTTGCCCCACTTATTGAGAAAAATCGCCTGCCGATCCACTTCTGCCTTATGATCCGCTGTATCGAGGTGCCTTTCGGGATGCTGTAAATAATCGCTCAGCCAAGCGGCCGCCGTTTGGGTAATCGGAGTTTGCCTTTGTTTTTTTCCTTTGCCAAAAATATATAAAATCCGATGTCTTGCATCAAAATCTTTTCGATCCAGTCCAGCGAGCTCGCTTAAGCGAAGTCCCGAGCTATAAAATAATTCCATGATCGCCCGGTCTCTAAACCCTAAATACGTAGACGTGTTCGGCTGAGCAAATAAATTTTGCACCTGGGCGTACTCTAAAGAAACCGGAAGTTTTTTTTCTTTCTTTGGACTGTCGATCTCCTCCATCGGATTGTCCAAAACCCACTTTTCACGAAGGGCGTGCCGATACAAACTGCGAAGAGCCGAAAGATGCCGAAGCACCGTCCCCGTTTTTGCCTGCTTTTCATAAAGCCGCGCCAAATAGCGCCGAATGAGCCGCTTCGTAATATGGGTAAAAAAAAGCGCTTCTTCATCCCCTTCAAGAGCGCATTCCCCAAGAGAAAAGCTGCCAAAGGCTTGCAAATCGAGCCGATACGCTCTGAGAGTATGCTGAGAGACGCCCTTGGCCATCTGCAAATAGTGTAAAAAATGATCCAGACCCTGAAAAAAATCCATGGTTTTTACCTAGGCGTTATGCTACTATATTGTCCTATGATTACATTAAATAATATTACCAAAAAAATTGGCAGCCGTACCCTATTTGAAGAGGTCACTTTTACCTTCAATGACGGATGCCGCTACGGTCTCACCGGGCCTAATGGCGCCGGAAAATCGACCCTGCTCAAAATCGTCATGGGCACTGAAGCCCCCACGAGCGGCACGGTCTCTCTCCCCCAAAAAGTGGGCTTTTTAAAACAAAGAATTGAAGATTTCAGCGACTATACAGTGCTCGATACCGTCATCATGGGCAACAGCCGCCTTTGGAATGCGCTAGCCGAAAGAGACAGCCTCTATGAAGTCGAGATGACCGATGCTGTCGGCATGCGTCTTGGCGAGCTGGAAGAGATCGTCGCAGAAGAAGATGGCTACTCTGCAGAATCCGACGCAGAAGTCTTGCTCATCGGCATGGGCATCCCCGAAGAGCTCCATAGAAAAAAAATGCATGAAATCCCGACAGACAGGCAATTTAGAGCGCTTCTTTGCCAAGCCCTCTTCGGAAATCCTCAAGCCCTTCTTCTCGACGAGCCGACAAACCACCTCGACTTAGAATCGATTTCTTGGCTTGAAGAGTTTTTGCATAATTATAAGGGCGCTCTCGTTGTGGTCAGCCACGACCGGCATTTTTTAAACTCAGTTTGCACGCATATTGCAGACCTCGATTACGAGACCATCATTGCGTATCCTGGCAACTATGACGCCATGCTCGTCGTCAAAACGGCTGTCCGCGCGCGCGCAGAAGAGGAAAACAAAGCCAAAGAGAAAAAAATTTCTCAGCTCAAAGAGTTCGTAGCGAAATTCGGCGCCGGAACCCGCGCGAGCCAAGTACAATCCCGCGTACGTGAGATCGATCGTCTTCAGCCGCTCGAGCTCAAAAAATCTAACATTCAGCGTCCCTACATCCGCTTTGTCGTCCCCGAAAAGCAATCGGGCCATGTCGTTTTCAAGCTCGACAAAGTTAGCAAGAGCTATGGAGACAACCTCGTCATCCAAAAGTTCTCCTGCGAGATTCATAAAGGCGATAAGATTGCCCTCATCGGGAACAACGGTCGGGGCAAAACAACTTTATTAAAACTCCTCGCTGGCGAACTCCTCCCCGACTCCGGAAAAATCACCTACGGCCATCAAGTCGAAATCGGCTATTTTCCCCAAAACCACGCCGACGTCATCGACAAGCACACCGACAGAACCGCATTCGACTGGCTCAAAGAACGAAAAGAGATTGTTTTTGATCAAGATGCAAGAGGCGTCCTCGGCAAAATGCTCTTTTCCGGAGACGATGCCTTTAAATCCCTCAAAGCCCTGTCCGGCGGAGAGACAGCCAGACTCCTCTTAGGAGGACTCTTACTCACCGCTCCCAACGTCCTCTTACTCGACGAGCCCAACAACCACCTCGATCTCGAAGCGGTCTCCGCCCTAGCCTGGGGTCTCGAAGACTATAAAGGCACCGCCCTCATCGCAACGCACGACAGAGGCCTCATGAACGAATTCGCTAAAAAAATCATCGCGTTCGAAGCAGATGGCATTCATTACTTCGAAGGACCTTTAGAAGAATATTTACTGAAAAAACAAGCTAAGTAAGCAGATAGCGCTTGGGGCTTCGCCCCAAACCCCACCAAAGGGCTGTCGCCCTTTGGAATCCCTTTTGATTTTGTAATTTAAATTATTTCGCTAAAACTTCAATTTTGAAATGGCGTCCTATTTTTTTGACGATAAAGATAAAAATGCACCCAGAGTAACTACATTGACAATTTCAATTACCGACCATGTTGCAAGCGCCAGCGTTATTTTTCCCGCATATTTCAGTTCGTTTTCTGATCGCTGATACCTCTGAGCGTTTGAAGAATCTTCTAGTATGAAATGATGAAAAGAAAGTCCCGCCAAATATAAACAATGAAACGTCAAAGCAATCAGCGCAAAAGGAGCCAAAACAGTGGACATAATACATCCTGTTAAAAACCTTGAATTAAGATTGCTACGAGCCTCGACGACTTTTCCGGGAATTGAAGAGCATGCACCTATTTTTTTTTCACCTAGTTCTTTCTCGATCGTATCAAACCCCTCTCCCCAAGATACCACCGTACTCTCTAAAGCATCGAATCCTCTATGACTAGCCACAAAAACACCTCTTATTATTTTATTAAAAATCAAATAATAAAATAAACCAATTCGGAAATATAATGGTAGATATTGACCCCCTAGACCTAGTTAAAAGCACCCCATTGAGGTGTTTTGGGGAAGAGGCTCAGGATCAGCTGGTTAAGTATTTGCAGATATTCCTGCCCGGCCGGTCAAGGGTAAATATGAGGATAAAACCCGAAGGTAGGAGGGGCGCCCGGGGTCCCGGGCGCGCGCGTGCGCGTGCGCGTGCGCGTACGTACACATGGGCGCACGACTCACTTTAAAAAAAAGGCTTCATAGCTCATTTAGCTAAGTAACAACACAAGGCTAAAGAGGGGCTATGAAGTCAGAACAGGTTGATTTAAGGACACGCCATTTACCTTACCAACCTTTCTAACAATCGCAAAAAAATCATAACTTTCTCCTTGCATCAACGTACCAGTTATGGTACACTCTTTAAAAAAGAGGCCAATAACGATGGATTCATCTTACCACCTATACCTGTCATTTTCTATTGTGAATATCCAAGCGGAAATGAACCGGTAAGGGAATGGTTATCCGAAATAGACAAAGAAAGTCGAAAAGAAATAGGTAGAGACATCAGAATCGTTCAGTTAAGGCGGCCATTGGGAATGCCTTTGGTTAGAAGTCTCGGGAATGGTCTTTGGGAGATTCGTTCGCATATTCCTAAGGCAATCGCTCGAGTACTTTTCAAGATGATTCATGGCGAAATAGTTCTTCTGCATGGTTTTATAAAAAAGACGCAGAAGACTCCACTAAAAGACCTAAAACTTGCAAAAAACCGCGCAAAAATCATGGAGAACAAAAGATGAACAACAAACATAGAGGATCGAATTTTGAAGACTTCCTTAAAGAAGAGGGTATTTTTGAAGAATGTCATGCTGAGGCTGTAAAAAGGGTAATCGCATTTCAGCTTGAAGAAGAATTAAAAAAACAAAAATTAACTAAGTCTCAGTTTGCAAAACGAATGAATACAAGTCGTTCTGCAGTAGATCGATTATTAGACCCCAAAAGGACTTGTAGCCTAAAGTCCCTAATTTTAGCTGCAATAGCCTTAGGAAAGCATTTAGAAGTTAGACTAGCATAAACACTCCGTTGTTATAGCTCAAAGGCTAAAAGAAGCAAATGGTTTTATTACCTCTGCCATGTAATTTTCTAAGGTAAAAAGCTCCCAGGCCGCTGCAGGAGAACCTGAAAGCAGCGACAAATTCAAAGAGGTTTGTCCCATTGTTCCTATCATCGTTGTATTGATGCCCGGGGTTGCCAGCAGCAACCGGATCACATCAGCTCTTCCATGATAAGAGGCCAAATGCAAAGGCGAGCTTCCTTGCATCGTTTGCAAATTCACGTCAGCTCCCGCTTGAATCAATCTATCTACTATTTCTTCAAAACCTTTCGTCGCTGCAATATGCAAAGGCGCCAATCCATTTTGATTCTGCAAATTAAGGTTTGCTCCGCAAGAAATCAGCAAAGCCGTCATATCTATATTTCTTTTCATGATCGCTATATGCAAAGGGCTATACCCTCGCTGATTGAGCAAATCTAGCAAAGCTTTCTTTTTCAGCAACTGAGAGGCTGTGTCTAGATCCCCATATCTTACGGCTAAGTGCAAAGCCGTGTCTCCGTTCTGATTAGGCAGATCAAGCCCCCCATCTACAGCGTTTAGCACAAGCTCTATTACTTCTTTAGAAGCGCAAGCCACAGCTAAATGCAAAGGGGTATTCCCTTGCTCATCTTGTATGTGAACCTCTGCTTTTGCTAAAAGCAAAGCAGCTGAGATCTCCCAATCTCCTGCTTCTACAGCCCAATGCAAAAGAGTTCTTTGCGAAGAATCCCGCACGTTCACATCCTTGCATTCCGCAAGAAATTCACCGACTCCTCGGGCATAATGGCTGGACACCGCGTAGCTATAGACTAATTGAGAAGTAAACTCTTTCCCACTCCAATCCGGATCTAAAAAAGGCAAGCAAACTTCCATGACTCGCGAGACTTGTTTGCATAAACTTCCCTGAGATTCTTCATATTGCTCAAAAAGATCAGCAATTTGCCGCTTGATCTCTTCGCTTTTTTCAGGCTGATCACCCTCTCGGCACCAAATATCTATATCTTTACACAATTTTTGCCGAAAGGATTGCATGGACAATTTTGTGTAGATCGAAGCCCAAGGCGCATGCCAATTAATAGGAGTCTCTGGAAAACTCTCTGAGAGCTTTTTCATTGCTTGGTACGTCCAAACAAGACGCTGAACCGGCTTTTCTAAGTGGGCTACTCTCAATCCATCATGCATCTGTTTTACAAGGCGAAAGCAAGCCTGCTCAACTCTTTGCTTTTGCTCTTTTGGCACTCTAGCGCTCACAACGCTTTCTAGCTCCGGGGAGTCTTCTAAGTATCCAGTCGCATTCTGTTCTTCACTAAATAAAATATTTTTTACTTCATGCTCTTGAAATAAGACAATCATTTTACTCCAAATTATTTATAGACGAGAAATATCGATTTTTGTTAGTAATAATTTTAATCAGATTAATTATAACAAAATGAATAAAAAAAACAAACAATCTACTTCCCTAGAGTCCTCTACAGGCCTGTCTATTCACATTTACGATTGCCTCAAGCAAAAACAATTCCATTTAGCTATCGAAACAGCGTTCAAGATTTTGCAAACGGACTCTTCTCTGGTCGATGTCTGGATGAACCTCGCATCCGCCCAGTTCAATTTGGGGCAGTTCAAAGAAGCTTGGATCTCTTTACAGCAAGGCTTAAAGCTCAATCCCCAGCATCTCAATATGCTTGTTTTGGCTTCTGGGACTGTGGCCAAGCTGAAGGATTATACCCTTGCCATAGAACTATGTCAAAAAATACTTGCCCTTCAACCCCAGCACGCTCTTGCACTTTCACATCTAGCCCATTGTTACAACCAAAGAAGACAATATGAACAAGCCATAAGCCCCGCACTTAAAGCGCTGGACATCGAACCCGATTCAAGCCACAGCTGGCTTGAGCTTGGATTTGCCGAGCTTTATTTAGATCGGTTCGAACAAGCTCTTCATTCGTTTCAACAAGGGCTTAGGCTAGATCCAAACCATATCGATCTACTAAGCAATAGCGCCATGGCTCTTGCCTACTTGGGGCGCATTCAAGAGGCCATGAAAAAAAATGAAGAGGTTTTACGTCTCGATCCTTGCCATGAAAACGCGCTCAATAATCAAGCCAAACTCCTTTGCGATCTAGGACGTTATCAAGAAGGAATCGAACTGTTTCAAAAAATCCTCAGCCAACACCCAGATCACTGGGAAGTAGTTTGGAACCTATCTCTCGTTTATCTCGTCCTCGGCGATTTTACAACTGGGCTCAATCTCTATCAACATCGCCTCAACGTGGCCAGTTTTCATCAACATCACCACCCCCTCCCCTCCCCTCATTGGCAAGGAGAAGACATTAGAGGAAAAACCCTGCTTGTCCGCTGCGAGCAAGGGTATGGAGATTCGATTCAATTTCTAAGATACGTCCCTTATCTAACTTCATACGGCTGCCAAATCGCTATAGAAATGCCATCTGAATTGCACGGTCTTTTCCAACATCTCGATGCGCCGCTCATCGGCGATATCGATCATTTGCCTGCGCACGACGTTCAAGTTCGCTTAATGAGCCTGATGCATCTTTTGCCCATCGATCTTTCCTCCCCTCCAGCTCCTCTTTCCATTGCCAACACCTCCCTTCGTCCCATTCAAAATCGGATTGGCTTGGTATGGAAAGGCAACCCTAAACACAGAAAAGACAACCAACGCTCACTAAACATCGAACAATTAGAGCCTTTATTTCATGTAAAAGGATTCCATTATGTTTGCTTGCAGCAAAAATTAACTCCTGAAGAAACAAGCTATTTAGAAGCTCATCAAGTAGAGATTTTTGCGTTGCACAATTGGAGAGATACTGTCAACTTATTAGAAACTTGCGAGCGCATCATCTGTGTAGATACATCTGTAGCTCATCTCGCAGCCTCAATGGGTATTCCCACATGGATTCTTCTCCCTTATGTCCCCGACTGGAGATGGCTGCTCGAGCGCAGCGACACGCCTTGGTATCCTAGCGTCCGCTTATTTCGGCAAACGCGCCTCGACTCCTGGGACGAACCAATTCAAGAGATTAAAAACACCCTTCTAACAAAAGAGATGCCATGCTAATCGGAAAACCCAGACGAGAGCCAGCTCTCTTCATCACCACTTTCGAAGGATACGGAGATCTGATTTATCATACGCCGACTCTTCGGATCTTATCAAAAATCTATCCTCATCTCGATGTATGGTGCAAACGGCCCGAACCCTTTTTAGATAATCCCTACATCAAAAAACTTTCCATTTTCGATAAAACCTGGCCCGACTCGACAAACATCTATGGCAGCAGGATCTTCCACGTGTCGGTCGATTCTCTCGTCACGTTCCCTCACTGCAATATCCACACCACAGATCTCGTCTCCATCAAAGCTCTCCACTGCGTGCTCCGAAATGAGGAAAAAACGCTCGAGGCCTACTGGACCAAACAAGATCTCAACCGAGTAGAAAATCTTCTTGCACAACATCAAATAAACAAAAAAAAATTCGTCGTCATCTCCCCTTCCATCACCTGGGCGTCTAGAACCTTGCCGCTCCCATTTTATCAACAAATCATCGCCGGCGTGCAGCAAGAGGGCTATCAAGTAATTCTCGTGGGCAAAGAAATTTTCTACTCCGCTGGCGTTGATACAGACAAAACTCTCTATCCCGCAAGCTCCTTTCCCCAAACAATCTGCCTCTACAACCAACTCTCTTTTGCTGAGCTCTGCTGCCTTTACTCACTCACACCGATTGCCATCAACACCGAAAACGGCAACCACCCCATCTCCTGCACAAACGACTATTGTTGGAACCTCTACATTCCTACGCTCACAGCCCCAGAATACCGAGTCCCCTTCCGCCAAGGCTCCCAAACCTACAAAACAGCCATCGCCGCGAACGAAAACAATTACTACCCCGCATCCATATACGGAGACACAGGCGCAACCTCCTACGTCACCATGCCCGTTCAACTTCCAACAGTAGAGCGTGTACTATCCGTTTTCAGATCCATAGCAGCTCGCCTATAACAAATTTTAGAGACCTCGACTCAGCCGCCGCCAAAAGGCAGAGCTCTTTGAAAACCCATTTTCTTGTAATTACGCGAATTACACTTTATTATTCATGCAAAGAAATTTTTAACTAAAAAAAAAACAACTGAATTCGTTAAAATATATCGCGATTAAACAAGGAGAAAACATGCTTCCCACTGATTTAAATTTTTTTGCACCTAATTATTGTTCAGATCCATTTTTTTCAAGAGCCAATTTCTTGATGAATGAAGAAACTGAAGAATTTATTGACAAACCTTTAGAATCAAAATCCTCAGAGAACATTGAAATTGTTAATGATCAAGAAATGACACTCGATCAAAAACATACACATTTATGCGAACTAATTTTAAACAAAAAATTTGAAGAAGCTATCGTTTTTTATAAAGAAAATCTAGCCAGCTCACTTTCTCAAAAATTATTTAAGGAAAAATTGTCACATACCTTTTCAGAAAGCGGTTTAACTTACGAGAATCTCAAGGAAACGCTTAACGAATTTCATCAGGTTTTAAGCGAAAAGACCGGATTGAATATAACCTATGGAGAAAATTCCTTTAGTTGCCACCACTTTTCTAAGCCAGACATCGATAAACAATTAAAAACATTTCAATGGCAATTAGCAGAAATTGTAAATTTTTCACTGACAAATAAATCCAAAGAGCCTAAATCAACTGCATTCAAAGTTGCCCTCTCTAGTTTAGGTATCATAATCGCTGTTTCTCGTGGGGATGTTTATTCTGGTTCAACTTTCTTATTGATGCCTTTGTTACCCATTTTCAAAGCCTCAAAACATTTATTGGGAGCTACTACTAGCGTAATAGCTTACGCAGCAGGCGCGGATGCTACTACAGCCTATGCATTAGGTATTTCAGCTTCTGTTCTAGCACACAACGTTCCAAATATCGCCTCTTTGTTTCAACGGATTGTAGTAAAAACAAATCCAATAGTAAAAACAGGGCTCAACGGAATAGTTGCCGTCGGAGACGGCCTCGCAAAGGGCATGGATTTTATAATCCAAAAAGTTGACGGCGGAATCATGTGGCTTGACAGAAGGGGAGCTTTTGATAATCGAGCTACTCGGTTCACATTAAATATTATCAATACAGCACCCCAAACTGTGAAATCAAAAATAAACAGCTGGCTATTTGCATAAAATCAAACGGGTTTCCAAAGGGCGCAAGCCCTTTGGTGGGGTCTGGGGCGAAGCCCCAGCTCAGCTCATCGAGCGAAAGGAAATCTTTTCAAATCTTCGGCTGCAAACGTATTGGGGAAAATTGTGCGGGCCTCATTGGCGAGCTCTTCTGGTTCTCGGTAGCGGGCCGAGAAGTGGGTGAGGATGAGAGTTTCGACGTTAGCCTCTTTGGCAAGCTCTGCGGCTTGAAGGGCGGTCATGTGCATGTATTCGTGGGCAAGAACGCGCTCTTTGTCTAAGTAAGTGCTTTCGCAGAGGAGTAGTTTGGCGCCGCGGGCAAGTTCAAGGGCGGCAGGGCAAGGGCGCGTATCGACAATGTAGGCAAAAGCGTCGCCTGGACGAGTGCGGCTGACCTGATCGAGCTGAATCGTCCGACCATTGACGTGGAGCTTTCCCTCTTTTTCTAACATGCGAACGGAGGGGCCGTCGATGCCGAGGGCTTTGAGATCGGCTTTGTTGAATTTAATCGCATCGGGCTCTGTGATCCGCCAACCGATATTTTCGACTCCATGATCTAAAAAGGCAGCTTCGATGCGGAATTTGCCGTCGTCTTCGACGAGCCCTGCGGATTTGACAGGGTGCTCGACGACTTTGATGTTTTCTTTGTACATGCAGCTGTAGCGGAGGCGATCAAAGTATTTTTTCCCGGCCGCTGGATAATAACAATGGATGGGATGAGAGACCTTGTCGAGGTTGAGACGCATGAGCATGGAGCCGACGCCTAAACAGTGGTCTCCATGAAAATGGCTGATGAAGATCCGCGTGACTACAGGCGGCGCAATCTCTGCAAAAATAAATTGCCTTTGCGTCCCCTCTCCTGGATCGAATAAAAGCCCTTCGTCATTCCAGCGCAAAAGATAGGCGCCATGATTGCGAAAACGGGTTGGCTGCTGACTCGAACAACCTAAAATCGTCAAATCGCGCACACTCATCGAGCGACCCTCCACGAGAAAAATTTGGCTCTCCCCAAAAGAGCGCCTAAGAGCGCGCCTGAAAGATGCGCGGTATTGGCAATATTAGGAGAAAATTGAACACTGCTGAAAAGCTGAAGAATAAAGGAAGTAAACTGCAGACCGAACATCGCCAAGATAAAAAAAGTGAGGAAAAGAAGCGTCGAGCGCTGGATCGGATACCCTTCCCAAGGAGCTTTGACTTGGCGGCTCCAAATAAACCCGGCAAATCCCATGACAATGCCTGAATAGCCGATGAAAAAAGGGCCTCCCATCAAATATTGAGCCGTGTTCGAGCCAATCGCGATCAGAAGAGTCAACAAGACGGTGCGGGAAAAACCAATCCTTTGCTCCACAGGCCGGCAAAGAATCCACACCCAAATCATGTTAAATAAAATATGCAAAAGCCCCCCATGCAAAATGCAAGGAGAGACGACGCGCCATACTTCGCCTTGGCGGATTTTGATAAAAAGCTCCCCTTCCGCCTCGGACGCATCTCCCGTCTTCATCTTTAAAATAAACCAATCATACAATCCCCGCCAATAAGAGGCGTGGGGCAAAGAGGAAAGTTCCGCTTGCACCTCAGGATCGAGCTCTTTGATCGGCTGATCGAGAGGCGGCTTATGCTTTTGGATCAACTGCGTCAACTCTTCGAAAAAAGGAGGCAGATCATAGAGACATGACGTCTGAATAGGAGTAAAAGCAAATACCGCTTCAGGAACACCTTCTTTCAAGAGAGGGATTTCTTGATAGGTGTTCATAAAAAATACGAGTGAACAAATAAGAATGATCAATTTCGTGAAATAACTAGCTTTTCGCTTGGCCAAAGGCTCTTCAACAGGCTCCGGCTCGGCTGCCATCATTTCTTCTTCCGAAACCTGCTCTGTAAGCGGTATGTCAAAAACGGAATCGGAAGGATTTTGCAAAAAGGTTTCCAGGGCAAGCTTCGCTTCATCCAGCCTGTCTTCATCATGAACCCAAACCTCATAAGACACATATTGATCCGGCGTTTCAAAAGAAGCTTCGCACGTATGCAAAATCCCTTTTCGCTTCAGATACGAACTGAAACGGAGAGCTTCCGGCTCGGATAAAATTTTTCCTATACTGCGCATCGCCTTATCTTGTTAATGAGTTCAGAAGTGGAAAGCGTCGGGATGCGATCCACCAAATGGAGCCTCGCTCCACAAGCTTTTACCGTGGGGGCCTCTACGCAATCCGCCCCATATTCCACGCCATTGACATGCACGTCAGGCCGAATCGTTTCTAAGATCGCGCAAGGAGTCGCCTCTTCAAACCACGTCACATAATCGACAAATTCCAGCGCCGCCATCATTTCAAGCCGATAGATCAAAGGGACAATAGGTCTTTCCACTCCCTTATATTGCTGAATCGAGAGGTCCGAATTCAGCGCAACGAGCAGGCGGTCCGCCTGGAGTTTTGCCTGGCTGATTATATACAAATGCCCCGCGTGAAGCAAGTCGAACGAACCGTTGAGAGTGGCAATCGTCAAACCTTGTTCTCGAAGAGCGCCAATCGTCTGCTCAAGCTTTTGCGGCTCGACGAGTTTTTTTTCCAGCCACTTTGCCTTTGGATTTAGCATGTCCTTTTCCTTGAGAAAATGCAATGTTGAACACCTCATCATAATACTCGACGAAATGAACTTCGAGCCCTTTTTTCAAATACTCAGGCAGCTCATCATAATCCCTTAAATTTTCTTTAGGGAAAATCAGCACTTCGAGCTGCGATCTGCGGGCTGCAATCAATTTTTCTTTTAGCCCTCCGATCGGGAGCACTCTTCCTGTCAGCGTAAGTTCCCCTGTCATCCCCAAATTTTCTCTAATGGGCTGATTCATGAGCAAAGAAAGGAGCGCAGTCACCATCGTAATGCCAGCGGACGGACCGTCTTTCGGCGTAGCGCCTTCTGGAATATGAATATGGATCTGCGATTTTTCAAAAAAGGCAGTTCCTGGAGAATATCTTTCCAGATGACTCTGCACATAGGTCCAAGCGATCTGCGCCGATTCTTTCATGACATCGCCCGCTTGTCCCGTCAACTTCATCTCTGTTTTTTCAGAAGGATATTTGACCGTCTCTATGTATAAAGTAGCGCCGCCCATCGAAGTCCAAGCAAGCCCTGTCGCAACGCCAACCGGATTGACTTTGTAATAGCGATCGCTCGTAAACATCGGCTTGCCCAAATAAGAGGACAAATTAGCCTCGGTAATCGTCACTTTCGAGAGCGCCTTTTTAGGCTTATGTTCGTCCGCTTTGGCAATTTTTACAGCGACTTTTCTCAAAATTTTCTTCAAGTTGTTTTCCAACGTACGAACGCCAGCTTCTCTCGCATAGCCATTGATGATCTGCGCAATGGCCCCTTTTGTAAAAACCACATCGCTTGCTTTCAAGCCCATCATTTTACGATTGCGGGGGATCAAATATTTATGCGCGATCTCAATTTTTTCCGCCTGAATATAGCCGGAAAGACGAAGCATCTCCATCCGGTCTTTCAGCGGCTCGGGGATGGTGTCGAGAACGTTGGCCGTCACAATAAAAAGGACGTTGGACAAATCGCACGGCACATCGAGATAATGGTCTAAAAAATCCCGATTTTGCTCTGGATCCAACACCTCTAATAAAGCAGAAGCAGGATCTCCATGATAACTCGCTCCCATCTTATCTACTTCATCCAGCATGATGACAGGATTCATCGTCTCCGTATATTTAAACGCCTGAATCATTTTGCCCGGCATCGCGCCAATATACGTTCTTCTATGTCCTTTAATTTCGGCTTCATCCCGCATGCCGCCGACGGAAAAGCGGTAAAATTTACGATTGAGCGCGCGCGCAACGCTTTTCCCGATGCTCGTTTTCCCCACTCCGGGAGGCCCCACCAAACAGATGATGCTCCCCTTTACGCCGCCTGTTAATTTTCCAACCCCAATAAATTCTAAAATCCGCTCTTTAATATCTTTCAGACCGTAATGGTCTTGCTCTAAAATTTTTTCCGCTTTGTCTAAATCGTGCGTTTCTTTGCTATAAATGCCCCAAGGCACAGAGGTGAGCCAGTCTAAATAATTTCTGCAGACGCCATATTCGGCCGACTGCATCTCGAGCGTACTGAGCTTATCCATCTCTTCTCGGATCACTTTCATGACCTCATCGGGCACCACTCTCTTTTTTAAACGCTCCTCAAACTTTTCAGCGTCCATGGTTTTGTCGTCTTTCTCAACGCCGAGCTCTTTTTTGATCGCCTTTAACTGCTCTCGAAGGAAAAACTCCCGCTGCGTTTTAGAGATCGTCGCTTCGATCCGCTGATTGATCGAACTTTGCAGCTTGCTAATATCGAGCTCTTTTTTGAGCAACAGCAAAGCCTTGTCGATCCGCTTTTCAATATCGAATGTCTGAAGCACCTCTTGCAGCTCATCGCGGCTTGCCGTCGTCAAGGCGACTGCAAAATCGGCCAAGCGGCCAGGCTCTGTGAAATCAGAGTGGCCTAAGAAAATCTGCAGCTCTTCTTTAAATAACGGATTGAGTTTTAAAAGCTCTTTAATCGTTGTGATGATGCTGATCGAATAGGCTTTCAATTCTCTGGAAAGTTTATCCAGCGGCGTGTCGTCGTGATACTTCACTTGGGCGCAAAGATATTTATTCTTGACCGATTTTTCAATCGTCGTCCGTTTTTCCATATTTAAAACAACTTGAGCTCCGCCCCCTTCCATCGGAATAATGCGCAAAATACGGGCGACCACTCCCACTTTATGCAGATCGCTCATCCCGATTTTATAGATGTTGACGTCCTCTTTTTCCGTGAGAAATAAACCGAGGCATTTATGATCTGTTTTCGCAACAATTTTTAATACTTCATAAAAACATCCTGGCTCAATCACGACGGGAGCCGCCATGCCGGGGAAAAAAGGTCTTCGGTTCAAAGGCAAAACATACAGTTGATTGGGATAAGACAATGAAAGAGCTGAACGAGCATTTTTAGATTCTGATTCTTTTTCTAATGCGCTTTCAATTTTTTCTTGAGAATCTTCCGGTTCATTTACTAAGTCCAAAGGCACCTCTAAATATCAAATATATAAAAAATAACACACTTTAGCATTCTCACTAAAAACGTGCAATCCATCGATGAATCCTATATACTGCCACTCTATGAAAGCTCTTATTTTAGAAACAAGCACTCAAAAAAGTTTTTTACTTCTGGCTGAAAATGGCCTCCCCCTGAAAAGTAAACTTTTACCAGGAGGACCGGAGCTATCCAAGACCTTGGCCAAAGAAGCGAGCTTGCTTTTACAAAAAGAAACCATCGACTTTCTTCTCGTTGGCGAGGGCCCCGGCTCTTATACAGGAATTCGAGTCGGAGCAGCTTTAGCCAAAGGCCTTTCTTTCGGATGGAATATTCCTTTATACGGCTTTTGCAGCTTAAAAGCCTTCATTCCCTCTACAAACGGCCCGTTTGCCGTTTTAGTCGATGCAAAGATGGGCGGCGTTTATATGATGTCTGGAAAGCGCGAGGAAGATCTCGTCGAAACCTCCTCTCCCAGACTCGTAAAACTCGAAGAGCTCGAGCCTCTTTTACAAGATACGCCGACGCTCGTCTCTCCTGCGCCAGGCGATCTCATCAAAAGACTTCCTCACCTTGCGGTGCAAGAGGCGGCGCCATCTCTTTCTTCACTCGCCTCTTGGGCATTTCGCCCAGAATTTCAAACCCCTCTCGAACTGACCTATTTGTCCTCGCTAGCATAAAAAATAAGAGAGGCTCTTGAATTTAAGCGGGCAATGCCCTAAGATAGACAGCAGTATTTTAAACCAACCCTTTTAGGTAATTGCAAATGCCCAGCGTAAAAGTTAGAATCGGCGAGCCTATTGATAAAGCTCTTCGCGCCCTCAAGAAAAAACTTGATAAAGAAGGAATCATGAAGTCAGCGAAGGCTCATCGTTTCTATGACAAACCCTCCGTCAAAAGCCGCGCTAAATCGAAAGCAGCCACAAAACGGACGAAAACAGCTCTTAGACGCGGCTATTAATCGCAGCTTTTCCCTCCTATAAAAGCCCGCTTCCCCTGAGCCGCGGGCTTAAAAAATGCCACGTCTAAACGCCCCCTTTTACTTAGCAATCAAACTTCAGATCTGCTAATTTTGTTGTTAGAATTCTCTTTTTTTGGTAAGATGGGCTTGAACGCAAGCTAACGAGTAATTATTTTTATGAAAGATTATTATGCAACTTTAGGCATTGGACGCGATGCATCGCCTGAAGATATTAAAAAAGCTTATCGCAAAAAGGCTCTAGAGTGCCATCCCGACCGCAATGCAGGCAATCCGAATGCAGAAGCGACTTTTAAATTAGTTTCAGAAGCCTACGAAGTGCTAAGCGACGAAAACAAGCGGCGCATTTACGATCAATATGGAGAGGACGGTCTTCGCCAAGGAGCTGGCGGCGGCGGATTTCCTGGCGGCTTTTCCTCCATGGAAGAGGCGATGCGCACATTCATGGGCGCCTTCGGAGGCGGCCAAGGCGGCGGATCGATTTTTGACACCTTTTTCGGCGGCCAGGGCGGAGACCCCCACGGCCAGCATCAAGGAGCCAGCAAGAGAACATCCGTTAAAGTCTCGTTTGAAGAGGCAGCCAAAGGTACGGAAAAAGAGCTTTCCATTGTCAATCAGATCAATTGCAAAGACTGCCAAGGATCCGGAGCGAAATCAAAAAATGGCGTAAAAGCATGCCCCACTTGCCAAGGACGCGGCCAAATTTTTCAAAATCGAGGCTTTTTCAGCATGACAAGCCCTTGTCCTAATTGCGCAGGCGCTGGCCAGGTCATCACAGATCCTTGCCGCGGCTGCCAAGGAGCTGGACGGATCAAAGACAAGCAGCGCATCACCATTCGCATCCCCGCCGGCGTCGACACAGGCATGCGGCTCAAGATGAACGGCTACGGCGACGCAGGCCCTCCAGGCGGGGCTCCGGGAGATCTCTACGTCGACATCGAAGTAGAACCTCACAGCACCTTTAAACGGGAAGGAGACGACGTCTACGTCGAGCTTCCCCTCACGTTCCCCGAAGCTGCTCTCGGCTGCAAAAAAGAGGTCCCCACTCCTCTCGGCGATATCTGCCGCGTCACCGTCTCCGAAGGAACCCAAACAAGCAAACTCCTCCGCGTCAGCGGCAAAGGATTCCCCAACGTCCACGGAAGAGGCCAAGGCGATCTCATCGTCCGCATCCTCGTCGAAACGCCTGTCAAACTCTCCGACAAGCAAAAAGAACTCCTCCGCGCCTTTGAAGAGCTCGAGTCTCCTCAAAATCAGCCGAATAAAAAATCGTTTCTCGATAAAATTAAAGACTGTTTCACAAAATAGCGCATTACGCGGGGCTCTGCCCCGCACCCCGCTAAAGGACGGAGTCCTTTAGAATCCTTTGTTTTTTATGATACAAATGAATCATGACTGTTCTGTTGTTTGGTTTCCTGATCGGCATCATGCTGAATTGGCAATCAATGGCAGACTGTTTAATCTCGCTTCCTGCTGCGTCGAAACGGATCTAACTCTAAAAGAACAAGAGGAAAGATCTTTATTGGGAGGAGCGGACTACTATCAATTTCATCTTAAGCTTTCCTTTGAAGAAAGACAGAGGATCATTGAACGGCTATACTCCGAATATATTAGGCCGCATACTTGCAGCGGCAATGTTGCCTACGTACTTTCCTGCGAAACAGACATGACCTTTCCCTGGGGAGTCACCTGGCTACCATCTACCTTTGCAGAACATCTCTACACTCTCCACCATGTGCCAAACTCCAGAGTGGTGAGCATTACTTATACAGGAACAGATCCAAGGCCTAATATCTTGACCGCCTTTAATATCGGAAGATGGTCAGAGGGTTATTTTGGCGTGATCAAATCCATCATCCCCCTCTGCGGCGCCGCCTGCGGGCTTAATTTGGGCCAGGTTATTTTTTTGTATTTTATGGTGGCCTTCTTGAAAAAGTTCAAATAAAAGCTCGTTGTAGAAAAAAACAAGGCAAGATAGGATGCGGCTCATAGAGAATTCAACTCTTGAGAGGTCCTTATTCAAAAGCCAGAGTGGTCGCCCAGCGAACTTGCAAAGTATCTAGAGACCAAGGAAAAACTGTTTCTCCTCGATGTACGAAATCCTGATGAATTTGCCAGATGGCGTATAGAAAGAAAGGGCTCTCTTCCCTCTTTGAACATCGCCTATTTCGAGATGCTCGAAAAAGGGGGAAAAGAGGATTTCCAAGAATCTATTAAAACCTACATCCAAAGAGAGCTCGCTCAAAAACTTCCCAAAGATCAAAAAATCCTGGTTGTATGCGCAAAAGGGGGGACGTCTGATCTTGTAGCAAAAGCTCTTAATACCTGCGGATACAAGGCCTTGAATTTAGCAGGAGGGATGAGAGCTTGGGGCGATTTTTATGATCAAAAGCTAGTCTTTAACTCGCCCGATTTTTCCATTATTCAATGCATCCGCCCGTCCCGAGGATGCTTAAGCTATATCATTATTTCAGGAAAAGAGGCCGCCGTCATCGACCCTCTTCGCATCGCCTCTTTTTATACAGATCTTTTCCAAAAGCTCCAAGTCAAGCCTATCTGGATTTTAGATACTCATGCCCATGCGGATCATATCAGCAGCGGGCATCTACTCAGTGAACAATATAAGGTCCCCTACCATTTACACCCATATGATGGGATCCATCCTTTAGATATGCTTCCGGCTGCATTTTCTTATGAACCTTCCTGGCAAGGCAAAACCTATCGATTGGGCAAAGTGGAACTGAAGATTTTGCATATCCCTGGCCATACTCTGGGAAACTTGGCTTTTTTATTGAATGGCAAATATTTATTTTCTGGAGACAGTATTTTTCTCCAATCGATCGCGAGGCCCGATTTAGGAGGAAGGGCCAAAGAGTGGACGCCGCTACATTACCAATCGTTAAAAACTCTTCTGACTCTGCCAGACGAGACGCTAGTCTTGCCGGCTCATTTCAGCAGCGTGGAAGAGTCGAATGAACAATTCCTCTATGCAGCCCCGCTTGGAAAGCTAAAAAAAACCAATGAAGGGCTGATCATGGCTGGGAGGTCTCTAGAAGAATTCAGCGCCTACATTTTAAGCCATCTGCCAGAATTCCCTCCAGAATATATCGAGATAAAAAGAGTCAATATCGGCCTTGTTAAGCCCGACGAAGAAAAGGCGTCCGAGCTTGAATTGGGCAAAAACATTTGCGCTGTCGGAATGCAAAAAAAGGAGTAAACCTCATGGAAGACAAAGTATTAGATGCCTCGGGGCTTGCATGTCCCATGCCTCTTGTCAAAGCTCGCCAAGAGCTCAACCATTTGTCCATAGGACAAACGCTCAAAGTCATTTGCACAGACCGAGGATCGATCAACGATTTCCAAGGCTGGGCTAAATCAGCTAACAATTTAGAACTGGTCAAACAAGAAACTCTCCACCAAAATGGCAAAGAAGTCTTTGTTCATTATATCAAAAAAACCAACTAGCGAGGACGCATCATGTCTTTAGAACAAAAAGTCGCCGATTTAGAAAAACGCTTGGCTTCCCTTGAAAAAAACCAGGCCAAAGACCAAGTCGCCCTCGTCATCTTCTCGGAAGAGCTAGACAGGGCCGTGGCTGCTTTCATCATCGCCACCGGAGCTGCAGCTATGGGGCAAAAAGTGACGATGTTTTTCACATTTTGGGGCTTAAACATTTTACGAAAACAAAAACTTTATGCCGGCAAAGACTGGATGTCCCGCATGATGACGATGATGGCGCCGTCCGGAGCTTCTCATCTATCGCTTTCCCATATGAATTTTTGGGGCATTGGCACGAAAATGATGATGATGAAAATGAAAGAAAAAAAAGTAGCCACTTTAAGTGATTTAATCAAAACTGCCCAAGATCTTGGAGTCAATTTAATTGCGTGTGAAATGACAAGAGATCTCATGAACATTCAAGATGAAGAGCTCATCGATCAAGTCGGCTCTGGAGGAGTCGGCTCCTTTTTAGGAGAAGCTCTGCAAAGCCGGCTGACGCTCTTTTTTTAGAGTCAAATGCCTCTTGCTTATTATCTTGTTTTACATTTAGAATACTTCGCGATTTCTTTCTCCCCAAAAGAAGATCTCTCTTCAAGAGAGGAAGGATGATAAAAAAATAACGAGGTATTTACATGCATTTTTTAAATCGATCGATCGAAGATCACGGATATTCCAACAGATATCATTGTCAACGCTTCCCCTTCGTAGGGGCCGCTGCATCCGTCACACCAACTCTCTTATCTGGGGCAGAGACGCTTATCCATCTATTTCGCGCCACGATCGACGGAATCTCCTGCAAACGCAAAGAGGCGAGCGCCGAATTTTGGGCCGCCAGAGATCATTCTCTTATTTTCCTTGATAATGTTTTAAATATCTGCACTCTCGGCGGTCTCAACAGCATCCTTTTAAATGCTGGGTTATTGAAACCAGGTCAACGAAATGAAAATGGCAGAGAACAGCGCCCTCAAGGCGGCTTCCCCAATCAGCCTCCATTGGGAAACGGCCCGCCGGGGCAGCCTCAAAATGGAATGTCTCCCCCCCCTCCACTTCCTAGCGTCCCCCCCCCTCCACTTCCTAGCGTCCCCCCCCCTCCACTTCCTAGCGTTCCTCCCCCTCCACCTCCTAGCGT
>JAJXYX010000031.1:0-48890 GCA_021780355.1 bacterium
CGCTAGGCGGGATTGAAAGCTACCAAAAATCGATTCTTACAAAGGGGGGTAGTATTAAATCAATACAATCCCCCTTTGTAAGAATCGATTTTTGGCGCTTTGAACCCGCCTAGCGGCCAAATTTTGAATCACGTTGGGTATATATGACTATGACAAAACTTAATCTACAGACTGGAAAAAATAACTAGATTCATTATAACTGAGGTAAAAATATGGCAGGAACACTTACTGATCATATAAAAAAATTGAAAAAAAAAGATCTAACTCAAAAATTTCAAATACGAAACATCGACTTCATTTATTGTATTAATTTAGATAGAAGACCTGAACGTTTAAGACATTGCAATCAACAATTCTCTGTATATGACATTATCCCCCATCGAGTGCCTGGCATCAATGGATGGAGTTATACGCAAGATGTATTCAATGATATTGCCATGATTTTACTACCTTATATGGAATATGATAGACCTGTTCATTTTCGTTTTGTTCCAATGGGCATTCGGGGAGAATTTATTAAAGAGTCCAGTTATGGAAGACCCTGCGTGCATGAAGGCTCACCTGCAGGAGGATTAGGAGGCGCGATGACCCACCTCTCTATTCTAGAGGATGCTCGCCTTTCTAAATACAAAGTCATTTGGATTTTAGAAGATGATTTTACAATTAAACATAATCCCCATATTTTGGCAGATTTCATTGATCAACTAGATCAACTCGATCCAAACTGGGATGTTTTATATACCGATGATGATGCCTACTTTAGCAGCAATGATGTTTCAGCACACTACAATGGAGACAAATGGCTAAAACCAGGACTTCCCATGACAAAAAACGTAACTGAAAGAACGGCTTTAGGAGAAAACTTTTTCAAGATCGGAGGAAGAACTCAAGCCCACTCTGTGATTTACAGTTATCGAGGGATTGAGAAAATTGCCAACTATTTGAAAAGAGAGAGGTTTTTCTTACCTTATGACACAGAAATTCCATGCGTTCCAGATATTAGAATTTACAACTTAAAATACGATATTGTTCACGGAAGAGATCGCCACTTTTCAGATACCTCACACTACTGGATGTAAACATGACAACAAATTTCTCAGAAGATCTTGATAGTAAACCTCTAGTGACATGCCAATTTTATGGACAGCTAGGCAACCAGCTGTTCATTATAGCGACCACATTAGGATACGCTTGGGATTATGACGCCGTCCCAATTTTCCCCGGGCTCATCACAGCTAAAAATCGAACCTGCTACAACAAAGATCGGTTGTTTTTTCGATTAAACGCAGCACAAAGCCCCAGACCTTTTTCCTATATTTACAGAACAGATCTTGAATCTGAATGGTTTAGCTCTAAAAAAATCCCCTTTAGACCAGATCAAATCCTTGATGGGTACTTTCAATCTTGGAGACATTTCCATCATCATAAAGAAAAAATCCTCAAGATTTTCGCTCCATCTGACTACACAGAAAATTATCTCAATGAAAAATATCAAACCTTACTGCAAAATCCTAAAACAGTAGGAATTCATGTAAGAACCCAGGCTAAATTGCTCCACGATAATGGACACCATCCCTTTTGGGGGATGGGCTACTATAAAGAAGCGATGGATCAATTCCCTCAAGACACTACCTTCGTAGTTATTTCAGATCGAATTAACTGGTGCAAACACCAATTTTCAAAACTCAATCGACGTGTCGTCTTTGTTGAGGGGAACTATGGAATTGAAGATTTATTTCTTTTAACAAAACTTAAAGGCAATATTCTTTCTAATTCATCTTTTTCTTGGTGGGCAGCTTATTTAAATATAAATGAAAATCCAATTTCTATTTTTCCTAAATATTGGAAAGATCCCAAACTTCATATTAACCCTCCAGAAGAAGATTTTTTCTTAAGTGAATGGAAATTAATCGACTATTCAATTAAAGAAAATTATCCAGAGGACATGAATAATTACGACAAAGAATCTAAAAGCCTAGACAACAATAATTAACCTATGAAAAAAACAATTTATTTTATTTTACCTACTGGCTCTCCTCCTAAATTAGCTTATACCTCATACGGCCTAGAAGGATTTGTTGTTAAAGAAGTAGAACTTCGAGCCCGATCAGAGATACATCCTGAATTCCGCGTTAACTGCATAGCACCTGAAGAAACTCCTTATATGCAAGATGTTGCAGGGATTATTAGTATGGATGGAAGCGATATTGTCATCATCGAATCATCAAAATATCCTAGGGAAAGAAATTCTCTCTTGGTTCTAGAACCCCCTATCATCTGGCCTAGAGCCTATCATCCTTCTATTAAAGATACTTTTGATAAAATTTTTATTCCTACGGATGATTTTATAGATAATCGCCATTTTATAAAAATCCCATTTCCCGGATGGGCTCCTCTTATCAAAGAGGTCCCTGATTTTGAAGAGAAGAAATTCTGCTGTCTCATTAACAGTAATAAAGGGTCCCCATATACAGGATATGAACTCTATTCCGAAAGGCGTAAAATTATCACGAATTTTATGAATTACACCCAAGAATTTGATTTATATGGAAATTGGCAAGGCATTGCTTGTTGGAAAGGCTGGGCTAACCACACCCCAGACGTCATGAAAAATTACAAATTTTCGATCAGCTATGAAAATATGACGAATCAAAGAGGCTACATTTCAGAAAAAATTCACAATTCAATAAGCGCTCAATGCATTCCTATTTATCTAGGCGCTACAAATATTACAGATTATATTCCTAAAGAATGTTTTATTGATCGAAGGAATTTTTCTTCTGATAGAGAATTGTATGATTTTTTAAGAAGCATAGATCGAAAAACTTTTGAAAACTATATTGAAGCTCAAAAGAAATACATCAATAGTCCTCAAGCTAAAATTTTTAAATCATATTATTCAGCAAGAATTGTAACAGAGAATTTCATCGATTCATTAAAAGAAAAAAACTAAAAAGTATATAAAACAGATTTTTATGACAAAAACAGAAAACTCTTTTGTTTGTCCAATAATGAAAGGCCAATTAGGCAATCAATTATTCATCTGCTCAACCACATTAGCCTATGCATGGGATTATAATGCAGAAGCATTGTTTTACAATCTAAATAGAAAAGAAAACAGAACATCATACAACAAAGACAGATTATTTTTCAGATTAAAAACCGTCCATCCAGACCGTCGTTTTAAACATATTTTTAAAGAGAAAGTTTGGTACAGTTCCGAAAGAATTCCCTTTTTAGAAGACATCGTTATAGAAGGATATTTCCAATCTTGGAAACATTTCCATCATCATCGAGAAAAAATATTAGAAACTTTTGAACCATCTCAATTTACTAAAAATTACATTCATAATACATACCAACATTTGCTCTATCGCTCAGATACTGTAGCCGTGCATGTGAGAACGGCAGATCATGTCGTACATGAAAGCAGCATCCCTTTTTTAGGAGAGGAGTATTTTATTAATGCTATGAATTTATTTCCAGATCACTACCATTTTGTTTTTTTCTCAGATAGAATTAATTGGTGTAAAAATCGATTTATGAAATTAAAGAAAAACATCACTTTTATCGAAGGAAATTATGCAATAGAAGACATGTTTTTAATGGCCAAATGCAAACATCAAATTATAGGCAATTCTACATTTGGATGGTGGGCGGCGTATCTCACTAAAGATTCAGAAAAAAAAGTCGTCGCTCCAGAACGCTGGATTGCCGAATTTGAACATCCTTGTCCAAAACAGGATCTTTATCTACAGGGATGGCTCACAGTACCTTTTACCAAACAGCCTTATCCTGAAGATATGTATTTCTATGATCAAGAAAGCTTATCCGATGACAACAATGTAGCGCGAACATAGTGCGCATATTCGTTCCACCTCAATGGCACTCTGGGGTGTTAACTTTTGGTCATGCGGCTCGTTTGTGCGCTCAGAAATTTCTTGTTGTAATTTGCCCTCATCTTCATTGGGTGATGGGGGGGCGTGAACATGCAGGAATATTCATAGGAGAATCCGAGGGTTTTTTGTCGAAAGTTGACACCCCAATCGCACCCAAAAAGACTTCTAAAATTTAAGCTTAAAATAAAAACGCCATCAACTAAATCTTTTAATTCAATTTGAAAATACTTTTAAATTGAAATAACATAAACTACCAAATCGAGGGGTTTTTAAATTCGTTTGTTATCTCCCCAATAAATAATTGATAGGATGATGATTATATTCAGAAGATCTCTTCATACTATCAATCAACTCTCGGTCTACGACTCGAGGGTCCACATACCAATCCTCAAATTCAAAGACATTTCCGATCACAAGCTCGTAACCGTAAGAGGTTAGAATTTCTCTCGACTCTTGCTTCACTTCTTCAGCCTTTTCTATTCCATAAGATTTATTATAAAAATCCGTCTCGTAAGTAATGACAGAAAATCTATAATCATCTAATGGCAGCTTTTTTAAACAATCTAAAGTTTGAGTAGCAGGATCTATATCCAAACTTAAATAATCAATCTGTTTATCTAAATTTCTTTCAGAAAAAAGTTTTTTATAATCAATTATTAAAGCATCGGACAAAATAAAATAAGAAGATCTTTTATGCTCTTCAAATGATTCGGAAGAACTACTTTTTATATCTATAGAAATCCCATTCCAATCATAATATTTTTCTAAAAGATATGTATTGTTTTCACTCACTGCATCTTCAGCTCCTATTTCAAGAAAAAATCCATTTCTTTTACCGTTTAACATTGTCAATACAAACATATCCTGCAATGCTGCAGAATAATTTCTTGAAATACTCTCCGAAGATTTAAATTTCTTAACAAGATTTCCATAATATTGATTAAAATAATAACATCCCATTGCACACCATCAATTTAATTCAAAAAAATACAACAACAAAGTATATGAAAGTTTATATATATTAAAAACAAAAAACAACAACAAAAAAAACCAGGAGCTAAAGCATGATTATTAGCCGAACCCCCTTTCGTTTGCCCTTGGGGGGAGGAGGAACCGATCTTCCCTCTTATTATCGAGAACATGGGGGATTTTTAGTTACAGCAGCTTTAGGACTGCACATGAATATTTGCATCAATGAACCTGTCATGCTCAATCAAATCAAACTTAATTACTCTCATACCGAATGCGTAAATCTAGAAGATCTCGATCAGATTCGACATGAAGTCGTCAGAGAAACGTTAAAATATTTGAAATGGAATAAACCTTTGGAAATTAGTTCTATGGCAGATATTGCCGGGGGAACAGGATTAGGATCATCCAGTTCTTATACAGTGGGTCTATTGAATAGCTTGAACTCTCTTCTGCGTCGCCATATATCAGTTCAAGAGCTCGCTGAAGAGGCCTGCAAAGTAGAAATGGAGCTAATCGGTAAACCTGTTGGCAAGCAAGATCAATATGCAGCGGCTTTTGGTGGAATCATCGCTTTAGACATCGATCGAACAGGAAAAGTCATTGTTGAAAGGCTCGATTTAGAAAAGGAATTTTTAGCTGAACTACAGCATAGACTCATGATTTTTTATACAAACATTCAAAGAGATGCCAATGAAATTTTAGGAGAGCAGCAGACCCAAATTTTGAAAAAAAACAACCAGCACTCCCTGGAAGCGATGCATAAAATCAAAAGCATTGGGTTTGAGGTCAAAGAAGCGCTGGAAAAAGGAAATATTGAAGCTTTAGGACAATTGTTCCATGAGCACTGGCTAGAAAAGAAAAGAATCTCTTCAAAAATGTCTTCTTCCCGCATCGATGAATGGTATGAGTTAGCCATCCGTAGCGGAGCCATTGGCGGGAAAGTCATGGGAGCTGGAGGCGGAGGATTTTTTGTGTTCTGCTGCAAACAAGGGAAAAGGCAAGCGCTTAGAGCCGCTCTAGAGGGAGCTGACCTCAAATACGCACAGTGCACTTTCGATTTTGAGGGATCTAAGATTATAGGGAATTTTTAAAGATGAAAGCTCTCGTTTTGGCCGCTGGCAAAAGTACGCGAATCTCTCCAATTTCTAAAGGAAAACCAAAGCCTCTCTTGGAAATTCATGGAGAATCGATCCTTAAAAGGAATTTAGCATGGCTCGCAAAGTATGGCATAAAAGACATTTGGATTAATCTGCACTATCACCCCGAAGAGATCATAAACCACGTAGGCGATGGATCTGAATTCGGCGTGCAAGTTCAATATACCTTCGAGCCAAAGATTTTAGGTACAGCGGGAGCCGTTAAACATTTACAAAAAGAGTGGGCCGAAACATTTTTAGTGGTTTATGGAGATAATATTTTAAATTTTTCTCTCCATCAGTTTTGTTCATTTCATCAAAAAAATAAGTCTCCTATCTCAATCGCCCTATTCAATCGCACAGTACATCTACATACAGGAATTGCGGGAGGGCGAGTGATTTTAGAGGGATCTCTCGTACAAGGATTTATCGAAGGGGGAACAAAGTCTATTTCTGAATATGTTAATGCTGGCGTTTATTTATTAGAACCTAAAATTTTAAAAAATATTCCAGAAGAAACTTTCTATGACTTTGGAAACGATTTATTCCCTAAATGCATAAATAATGACATAAAAATCTCAGGGCATATAATTGATGGATATTGTTTAGGGATAGACACTCCTGAAAGTTATAAATCAGCGTTAAAACTAATAAAATGAAAAAAATCTTAATTACCGGAATTGCTGGATTTATTGGATCCAATTTGGCTGATCGTCTGCTGCGCGAAGGTACCTATCAAGTCCTTGGCATTGATAATTTGTCCGCTGGCACGCGAGAGCAAGTCCCAGACGGCGTACAATTTCATGCAATCGACATTCGCTCTCAAGACATTTACCCTCTATTTCATGAAGTCGATACGGTGTTTCATCTGGCCGCCAAAAATTGCATTAACGACTGTCAACAAGACCCTGTAGAAGCAGCTGGGATCAATGTTGTAGGAACGGTCAACGTCATGCAAGCGGCCAGAAAAGCCGGCGTGAGAAAAGTTGTCTATGCAGAATCTTCTGCCTTATATGAAGGCAGCGAAAAAATGCCTACGCCGGAAACTGAAAATAAACCAGAGAGTTTTTATGCAGCAAGCAAGGCAGCTTCTCGCTTATTTGCTGAAAGTTATCAAAGATATTCTTCACTTCAGCTCACAGCACTAAGATATTTTTGTGTCTATGGACCCAGACAAGATTATCGAAGAACGATTCCTCCTGTCATGAGCTCGTTTATTTTACATCTTTTACAAGGCAAACATCCTGTGATTTATGGCTCAGGAACGAAACGAAGAGATTTCATTTATGTCGATGATGTGAACGATTTTCATGTACAAACGATTCTAGATCCTCGGACAAACGGCAAGGTATTTAATTTGGGCAGCGGCCTAAATTATTCAATTCAAGAGATTTTCGAAAAAATTAAAGGGCAACTTCATTCAAAAACGCTTCCTATCTATCAAGACGATTTGCCCGGAGAAGCAGAAGAAACGTTAGCTTGCATCAAAGAAGCAACCGCTTTGGGTTGGCAGCCCAAAACTTCTCTAGAGGAAGGATTAAGAAAATCAATTCAATTTATTCAAGAGCATGTATACCGTTCGTGACTTATCCCGCGATCAGCTTATCTATCTACAGGCTCTTCGATACGACTTTCTACCGTCTCTTATGATAGGTATCAGATCCTGAACGATCTCTTCCGTGAACAAGATCATAGCGTAAATTATAAAGTTTAAGCCCTTCTATACAAGGAAGTTCTGTGTCAAATGGGAAAAATAAACAATTTCGTTTTACGAAATCTAAGATTTTTTTTATGCCAGAGCGACGCACAAGATAAGAATGCGCTTGGGTCCTCCCCCCGATTTTCATAAAATCTCTTCCTACTGGTTTTCGCTCTATTTGAGCCATGGTAATAGGCATACCAGGCCTCAACCATTTTTCACTTCCCGAATTCGCTTGAACATTGAAAAGTGTGTAATAACAATCGTCGTCTGTATACAAAACATCCCAATCTTCCCCTTCTTGATCTAATTGCTCCATTAAATGGGTCAACTGATGAGGATCTCCTTTCACAGTAAAGTCATCTTCCAAAATCCAAACTGTTTGGTATCCAGATAAATAAGCATCATTCAAAATAGAAAGATGTGTTAAACACCCTCCCATTCCTCCTCCCGGCGCTTCTTTATGTAAACATCTTTTTCCATAGAGACTTTCATTAAAAGGAACGCCCTGAGATCCACCAAGAACAAAACTCACTTGAACATTTCGATCATATTCCATGAAGGGTTGAACTAACATGGCAATATCATGAAACGTCTCCTGAGATAACTTCCAGCCATCAATTCCAGGAACTCTATGAGGCTCGATACGATAAGGAGCTAATTGCTGCATACAGCGAAACAATCGATCAGGCCTTCTATCTAAATTAATTAGATAAATAAAATCCACTCCCTTAACCTGAAATTTTTTATCTTCTTCTTTATATTTAATTTCTTCAAAATGCCTGGAAATAGTATCGTTATATTCCATAATGAATTCCTGAATAAAACTTACAGCTAGATATTTATTTAAAATTATTAATTTTAGTCTTATATATAAATCAAAACAATAAAATATGCTATTTTATTAGGAGGCTTTATTGTGAAAGAAAAACCTCATGTTGCCATCGTAGGTCTTTGGCATTTAGGATGCGTCGCGGCGGCGGCATGGCTTAAACTGGGATGCAGAGTCACAGGTCTCGATTTTGATGCAGACCTTATCCATTCCTTATCCCAAGGAAAAGCCCCCCTCTATGAACCGGATTTAGACGCTACACTGCAAGCAGGGCTTGCAAAAAAACAGATCTCATTTTCTAGCGACCCCTCCGAGCTAGCTTGCGTGGAGTTTGTCTTTTTAACTTACGACACACCTGTCGACGACTACGATCTGAGCAATTTACACATATTAGAAGAGGCTTTAGAAAAAATTTCGCCTCACCTGACTTCAAAAACGATCTTAATCGTTAGTTCTCAAGTACCTGTGGGAACATGTAAAAGATGGCAAAAAAAATGGCCTTATCAAATCGTCTACTCTCCTGAAAATTTAAAACTTGGAGAAGCGATTGCTAACTATCTTCACCCAGGACACATCGTTTTGGGCTGCGATGAGGCAAAGACGCTGCATAAAGTCAAAGAGCTCTTTTCTGCTATCCCAGCGACCTATGTTGCCATGGACGTGACGAGCGCCGAAATGACCAAACATGCAATCAATGCTTTTTTAGCTTCTTCGATTACATTTGCCAACCAGTTGGCAGATGCATGCGGCTTTTCCGGCGCGAATTTCAAACAAGTCACTCAGGCCATGAAGCACGATCCTCGAATCGGCATGAAAGCTTACATGAAAGCTGGCATTGGGTTTTCCGGAGGGACTTTGGGCAGAGACTTGCGCATTTTAAGCCAGTTAAATACCTCAAAAGGGGGGGGGACTTTTCCCTTTTTTCAGGAAGTTTGGCAGCACAATCGGCAGCGCCCTAAATTGCTCGTCTATAAACTAGGACGCGTTTTAGGACATTTTCAAAATAAAACCGTAAGCTTTTTAGGAATTACCTACAAACCGGGAACAAGCACTCTGAGAAGAAGCATTCCTTTAGAAATGGCGCAAGATTTTGTCCGTAAGGGCGCTACTGTAAAAGTTTATGACCCCAAAGCAAACTGGTCGGAAGTCGATCACTTAGAAGGAATCGTCAAAATACAAAATCCTTATGACCTTGGAAAAGATTCTGATTTTCTCTTGATTTTGACTGAATGGCCGGAATTTAAACACTTAGACTTTCAGCTCTTAGGCGAACACATGCGTCACAAGCGGCTCTTTGATCCCTACGGCTATTTTTTCGATCGGGGACCAGATCTGAAAACAGCGGGATTTCAGGTTTTCAATCATTTGATTTAAAGGCTTTTATGGAATTTCACTTAAGAAAAAAAAACATCCTTGTGACAGGCGGAAGCATGGGGCTGGGATTTGCGGCGGCAAAACAGTGTCTGGAGCGCGGAGCTCATGTGCTCATCTGCGCGCGTCACCAGTCGTCGATTGACGAGGCGGTCGAGTCGCTGCAACGAGAGGGATTTTCTCAAATCGCTGGCTGCGTCGCCGATGTGACGCAAGAATCGCAAGTGCAAGAGGCGCTTGACCTGCTGGAATCTCGATTCGGTCCTCTTCATGGCGTTATTCACTCTGCTGGAATCTATGGAGCGATTGGTTCCATTACCGAAGTCGATCCGGAAGAATGGCTGGAAGGCGTAAAAATCAATTTATTCGGTTCATTTCTCATTGCACGGCATAGCTGTCTACGCTGGAAAAAGCAAAAAGGAGGTCGGCTGCTCCTTTTTTCCGGAGGCGGAGCCGCAACTCCTTTTCCTAACTATACTTCCTATGCCTGCGGCAAAGCGGCCGTCGTCCGTTTTACAGAAACCATCGCACAAGAAATGGCGCCCTACAATATAGAGATCAACTGCCTAGCGCCCGGTTTTGTCATCACGCGGCTTCATCAGCAAACTTTGCAAGCGCAAGAAAAAGCAGGTTCCGACTTCGTAGAAAAAACAAAAAAAGAACTAGGTTGCGGCGGCGTACCTATTGAGATGGGCGCTTCGGCTGCAGCTTTTTTTGTTTCCGATGCAGCCAAGGGCATTACAGGAAAATTCATTTCAGCCCCCTACGACAGTTGGAAAGAGTTTCCTCAGCGAGTTAACGAACTTAAAGACAATGATTTATTTACACTGCGAAGAATCATACCTAAAGATCGAGGTCTTTCATGGCAATAAATGTCGCTATCATAGGATGCGGACTGATCGGCAAAAAAAGGGCTGCCGAGGTCGCCAAAGATCCGGATGCCAAATTAGTCTCAGTGACAGATATTCATAAAGAAAGCGCCGAGCGGCTTGCAGCTCAATATGGCTGCCTGGCTTTTTCTGATTGGAAGCAAGCTTTAGTCTCTCAAGAAATCGAGGCTGTGATCATTTCTACGCCCAATCACTTGTCTGCAGAAGTGGCAATCGAGGCCTTGAATATGGGCAAAGATCTTCTGATAGAAAAGCCGCTGGGGAAAAATATTGAAGAATCGCAGGCCATCTTGACAGCTGCGCAACAGATGCAACACCAATTTATCATAAAAACCGGATTCAACCACCGCTTTCATCCTGCCATTGCTAAAGCCAAACAGCTCGTCGATGAGCAGACCATTGGAACATTATTTTCCATTCGAGCTCGTTATGGACATGGCGGACGCCCTGGAATGGAAAAAGAGTGGAGGGCTTCTAAAGAGCTCTGCGGGGGAGGAGAGCTTTTGGATCAAGGCGTTCACATCATCGATCTCGTGCAATGGTTTGGAGGGGACTGGACCGAAGTCTATGGCGCTCTCGACACGACCTTTTGGCCAATGAGCGTCGAAGATAATGCCTATGTCATGGGGAAAACCGCGTTAGGCGTCCATGCGATGTTTCATGTGAGCTGGACGCAGTGGAAAAATCTTTTTTCTTTCGAACTATTTGGATCAAAAGGATCCATCCTCATACAGGGTTTGGGGGGAAGTTATGGGCCTGAAACGCTCGAATTGGCAATTCGTAATCCAGAAGGGGGAAAACCTGACGTCAGTACATTTACCTATCCGGATGAAGATGTCAGTTGGAAATTAGAATGGGAAGAATTTAAGGCGGCCATAGTACAAAGGAAAACTCCTTTAGGAAGCGGAGAAGATGGATGGAAGGCCAATCTTGTCGTATCGGCCATCGAACAGTCAAGCCAACAAAAAATGAGGGTATCTCTCGTATGAGTAAAGCACTTTTTTTAGACAGAGATGGCATTATCAATGAAGTCGTCATGAGAGACGGCCGTCCGAGCTCTCCTTATTATCTCGAAGAATTCGCTCTCATCCCGGAAGCGATTAAGCTGGCTCATGTAGCTAAAAAGTTGGGATTTGCCCTGATTCTCGTCACGAACCAACCTGATGTGTCTAGAGGACTTTTGGCCCGCTCTGAACTGAAAAAAATGCACGAGGCTCTCAAAGTTCATATTCCTTTTGATCGGATAGAAGTCTGCACCAGCAGCAATGACGCCTATTTTCGGCGCAAACCGAACCCTGGCATGTTGCTGCAAAGCGCAGAAGCTCTCAACATCAACCTTTCCCACTCCTTTTTTCTCGGCGATTCTCTCAAAGATCTTCAAGCCGGCAAAAGGGCAGGAGTGATTACCATCTTGCTCCAGACCGATTATAATCGATTCATTCATGGTCTAGGAGATATGAATTGCAACTCTTTTAAAGAAATTATCAACGTCATCAAAATGGCCTAAATCATGTTTACAAAAACTTTTCTCGCCCAAACTTGTGAAATTATCAATCAACTCAACGTTTCTTCCATAGAAGCTGTCGTCAGCATTTTAAAGAGCATTCGGGAGCAAAAAGGCCGTCTTTTTTTCATTGGTTCGGGAGGAGGAGCGGGACACGCCTCTCATGCGACTTGCGATTTTCGAAAATTGGGGGGATTTCAAGCGTATTGTCCTTCCGACAACATTTCTGAACTCACCGCCCGAATCAACGATGATGGATGGGATTCTTCTTTAGCCAACTATTTAAAAGTCAGTCAATTCAATGAAAAAGACGGTCTTTTTGTTTTTTCCGTAGGAGGAGGATCCGAAGAAAAACATATTTCAACGAACCTCGTCGAAGCCATTAAAACGGCGAAAGCGGTGAAGGCAAAAATCGTCGGCATTGTTGGAAAAGACGGCGGCTATACAGCAAAACAAGCAGACGCCAGCATCCTCATTCCCACCGTAGATGCCAAAGCCATCACCCCTCATACCGAAGGGATGCAAGCAGTGCTTTGGCATCTATTGATCTCCCATCCCGATCTGCAATGCAATCCAACAAAATGGGAATCGGTAAGTTCGCAAAAATGATTTATAATGCGATTTTCAAATCATCTGTTGTGGCATCAATAACAATAGGATGAATTTTTCCTTTTTGATCTTTAGAAAGTTTTGTTAAGCTAAGTTCTCTATATAGAGCCCTAAACTCTTTATCTTTAGCTCGCAAATGATCCCATACATACAAGCGAATACAAATTTCTAAAGGTGGCGAAATGCGATTCTTCTCGTTTTCCCATTTCAAGACGGCGACATGGCTCACTCCAAACGTTTTTCCAAAGGCTGCCATAGTCATGTGTAAATAAGAACGGATAAATTTCAGTTCATCTCCTGTCATAGCTACCGGTTTATGGATTAATGCCTCTAACGCAACGAGCATAAGCTTATCCATGTTAATATCAATGGCCCACTCACCAAATACTTTTTTCATAGGAACATTAATCAGTTTAATTGGAAACCCGAGTCCATCAAAAATAAATGTTTCTTGTTTTCTATCTCTCATAATCTGATCACTGTAATAATTACCATTTCTCTTTCAAAAGCAATAATAATTCTTAAATCTAGCCCATTAATGGTTTTGCCACGAATCGCGTGCTTCCAACATTGGTTTTTTACGTCGAAAGAATCTTTCGATTTTTCATGCCTTCCATGTTCTAAAACACGTAGAACATCTGGCAAATTCACTCCACGCTCTTCTTGCCGTTCTATCGCATGTTTTAATAAAATATAAGTCCCTTTCCGAACATGTTCTTTAACTTTTTGCAGTATGTTCGCTTCAGCTTTCATCAATAACTTCGGTTCATGCTCCGTAACATTGTAACATAATTACAATTAAACATCCAATAAATCGAGCAACCAACTAACTATCAACTATCTACATATTCAATCGTTGTTGTCGCAGGATTGGCTTTCTTTGTCGTAAAAGCACATGTCTGTTGGATAGGGCTGAAGGCTGACAGGGATTTGAATCCATTCGGGACAATAAAAATGTTCCGTCGGCCCTGCTCGGTAAACAAGCGCTGGAGCGACTACTTTTTTGTCTTCATGTTGGTTCAAATAGGCTGCCCACCAAGAAAAGGTCGAATTAGCAATGATGTTATGCTTCATCATTGACATCAAAGCAAAATCTTGCACTCCATCGTTACCTTCAATAAAGACAAAATCTCCCTCTAGCTGAGCAAAATGATGTTTACACCAGTTGATCCGATCAGAAAAAACAACGAATTTAGCATGTTGAGGAAACTGTTTCATGCTATCTCTAACGTAATCGATCCCTAAGAAAGGAAGGACTTTATGATCTCTTAAACAGTAGGTGCGAACATGAATCGCAACGCTGAATGGATGAGCTAGAAGATCTGCGTATTTTTTTGATAGATAGTCCAATGTATCAGAGTGAGGGGCGAAAGTGGCCAATAACTGATCTCGATGATGATGAAAATGCCTCCAAGATTGATAGTAACCTTTTAAAAATAAGTTCTCTTCGCAATAGGGTATGCGATGAACTGGATACCAATAGGTATGGCAGAACTCTTTGACAAAAGGAGTGGGGGGAAGAGAAGTATTTAATCGAAAAAACAACCGATCTCTATTGTAAGACAGCCGATAATTCGGATCATGAAGGCCTGGAAACACAGCGATAGCTTGATGGTCCCAAGCATAACTTAAAGTAGCTGCAATCATAAACAGCTGATTGCCAAGCTGGCCGATAAAATCACAACTCACATAACGATCTTTCATAAACCTCTCTCTCTTGTATCAGACAATAAGGAACCACTGTGCCCTACGAGATCATGCTTAAGATTGTACATGCGCATATGGGGAATGCTATAGAGTTCAATATCAATGGGATGAAAAAGACCGAACTGAGTAAAGTAGTCGATCGCTTTTTTGATTCCAGATCTGCGGTAAATCGTGGAATGCAGCTCGGCGCGTCCATTAATTTGGATAAAATCTTGCCCCACTTCAAAATTGTCAAAACTATGATAAAATAGAGGACGGTCTGGTCTAAAATGAAAATATTTTCCTTCTCTAGCAGGGAAAATATGATGGTTATCTGTATAAAGAATGTCCCAACCATCTTCTCCCACTTCTTGATCGAGCTTTTGGAGAAAATGCGTCAAAAAATGAGGATTGTGATTCACTTGGGCGTCGTCTTCTAAAATCCAAATCGTTTGATATCCCGAATCCAATCCATGCTGCAGACAAGACAAATGGCTCAAGGCGCATCCAATAGCGCCTGCTATTGTAAAAATATTCACGCAGGTTCGACCATAAGAGGATTCATTTAAAGGCTCTCCAGGATCTCCATGGCGCGATGGCCGAAAAAAAACCCGCCGGTCAAATAAAAAATCCATCGGGGGAAGAAATTTGAGCCCTATCTCATCAAACGCTTCTTGAGAAAGATCCCATCCATAAATAGCAGAAAATCTCTGGGGAGTAATCCCATAGGGAAGAAACTGTTTTAAACACCGCTCATATTTTTCTACGCGCTGATCCAAATTGATCACATAGATCGCATCGATCCCAGCGATCTGATGACATCGTTCAACTTGAGAAATGGCTTTAAAATGTTTATGGATAAGAGACACAAAAAAAACAATCAATTCAATTGTAATTATTCATCATATATAGCAAACGCTTTATTTAATATAATTTAAAAAACAACAAGCAAAACGATTTTTATATTTATCAGATTAAAGTCTATTTTTTCTCTGCAAGTAAATACTCAACTCCTTAATATCCAATCGCATTCGAAAAACTTCACGTAGCTAATAAATTCTGTTTTTCTGTATACCATAGCAAAGGAGTTTTCGCATGAAACATTACGCCCGCTTAACGATTGATATGACGCCGGAAGAGCACACCTATTTGAAAATGGCGAGCGCTCAACTAGGAATTTCCATGAGAAAATTCATGCTGCTCTCTGCTTTTCAGATGATGAAAGTTTTGGAAGATGAATGGCTTTCCGCTCGAGCGGAAGAATCGATTGAACGCCTCTCTTCTCCAAAGAATTTACTTCAACAGGCGGGAAGCGGAGAAGAGCCTCTCATTGCAGAGAGAGACATATCTTTAACATGAGGCAAAATATCTTCTATCTGAGAGCGGACTTGCTGAGGAAGACGGGAATTAGAACGAAGTTTGAGTAAAGCTCGATAGCTTTCTTGGTATCTTTTTGTTTGGTATGCGCATTTGACTAGCTGCAAAAGAATCTCATACTCGTAAACGTCATGTTCTAAATAAATTTGATCCGTTGCAGGCAAAGGGATCGCAGCTGCCTTCTGGACTAAGCCATAAGCTTTTTCAAACTCTTTTTGAGTGATGTAGTAATCCGCCAACCAATATAAAGGCTCTGCCCGCGTAGGACGGCTTTGGTAGGCTTTTTCATAGCTGGCCAAAAAAATCTCTTTTGGGTGTTTCAAATGCCGTTGCAAATGAGCTATTTTCAACAACGAGTAAAAAACCTCTTCGTCGCGGCCTCCCATTTGAGCTCTTTTTTCAAACCAATAAAGGGCCTTTTCATGTTCTAATGCCGCATCGTAGGTCAAGGCTAAAAAAATCACATATCTAGCATTTTCCGGCTCGTTCACGAGCGCGCGCTCCAAAATTTCGGCATCTTTGAAAAATTTACGAGGGTCCAATGAACGATTCCCATCGGAAAAAGCAGAAATCTTGACATGAGAAAACATCCCATAAGAACGGGCATTATGAACAAGGCCCTCATGCAACACCCCTTCCCAAGACATGGAAAGACTCGTCCGAATCAGCAGCACATATTGCGCAGCATATCGAAAATCTGAATGGACCATGACAAAATAACAATCTTTGGTCAAAGAAGGCCACTTCAGTTCTCCGGAAAACTCTAAAATTTGATCTGCATCGATAAACAAAAGGTAATCGGCTTTTTGCCTAGCCAGCTGCAAAGCTTCATTGCGGTTATGAGCAAAATCGACCCAAGGCCTCTCATAAAGCTCGCCAGGAATCTCTCGCAAATCGCGGCGAATCAAATCCTGCGTGCCGTCTGTAGACCCCGTATCTACAATGACCCAGCTGTCAATGAGAGGTTTGACGGAGGCCAAACATCTTTGAATGACCGGACTTTCATTTTTAACGATCATATTCAAACAGACCGTCGGACGATGTTTTTTCATTTTCTTTCTCACAATCAAACTCTATACCGTTCGTAACTCAAGAATCGGCTATTGGATGGGTTCAAAGCGCCAAAAATCGTATGCGGCAAAGTGGGTTGTATTGCCTCATACTAGCCCACTTTGCCGCATGCGATTTTTGGCAGCGATCTCCCGTCCAATAGCCGATTCTTGAGTCACGAACGGTATAAGAGTAAAAAATAAAACGGCTTCGGAAAACAAGAGATGAGCGTAAACCCAAAAGATTTGCGCTCATCCTAGAAATTTATTAAAAATATTACGTAGATTTTTTCTTCTTCGTCTCTTTTTCACAGCTTGATGCATCAATTTTATCATGGATGCAATCGATGACAAATGCTCGAATCGAGAGCCCCTCTTTGGCAGCTCTCATTTTAATTTTTTTATGCTCTTTTGGAGCGATGTCGATCGACATTCTTGTTAATTTATCACTCATTTTATCTCCTATTATCTTATTCTAAAGATCCTTTTTTCTTTTTATTTATTGCGCTCTTTTTCTTTTTAGTACTCGTTACGGAAGCCTTGGTTACGCGATTCAGCTGTCGATACATAAAGTCACCGATACTAACTACAACTAAATCTTTCATCGACATTCCCATTAACGAAGCCGCTGTTTTTAAACGTTTATGATCCGCAGCTAACAAATCAATACTAAGTCTTGCCATGTCTAAAGAATTATGATCGCCTTGATCATTAAATATTTTTTTCGAGCCGTTAGTTGCATTTAAAGGCCTTTTAATTGGCTCTATATATTTTGTCAAAATCTTATTTAGTTTTTCCATATCAAATCCCTTTTATACAAACAATATTTTATTTCAGGCCATTTTTTCCATTTCATCGAAAACGGCACAAAACCCGAAATGATTCATACCCAAAGGTTAAAATAATTTTTTGTTAAAAGCAAGAAATAATTGAAAAATTCTGAAAATATTTTTCTTGCAGGACTCAAAATGAAACATGATTTAAAAGACGATAACATTTGAAATAAAGAAGCGCCTTTCAAGGCGCGCTTTATGAAAAAAGCGCCGAGGCTAAGTACCGTTACCGTTACCGTTGCATCCAAAACCTCATAACCCATTCATTATCAACAAAAAGAATCTCCCATAGATAGGGATATACCCCCCAAGAGCTAGGGATATAAGTAACGAGAGGTAGGGAAAGCGCAAAGATCTAGTTTTATGCTCCAGATAGAAGTGGATTAACTCCATTACAAACAGCCGCAGTCAAAAAAACAAAGGGATTCTCAAGGGCGACAGCCCTTGAGCGCGGGTTTGGGCGGAGCCCAAGGATCAGGCGCTGGAGAGAAGAGAGCGTCTTTTGCGTACTGACATTTGAGCTTGGAGTTGTCGGTCTTTGCGTAGGGCTCCTTGAGAGTGGAGAAATTTAAGCTCTTTGACGTAAGAATTTCCGAGAAGATAACGATGTTTATCGACTTGCACGAGAAAACGCGGTCCATCGTCTCCGTCTGCGAGCCACCGGTAGCGGGCTTGCTTAAAGACCGAGAGAGGAAGGCCGGACTGTTTGAAAAATTGATCCCATTTCTCTTCTGAAATCTCTATCGCTTGCGTCGAGGCGAGTTCGATGGATTGATGAGTGAATTCTTCCATGATGAGCATTTGTAAAAGGGCCTGACCTGCATGATATTGGGGCGCTGAGACGAAAGGGGGAAGAGTGGGAAGAGGAACGAGAAGGCGTCCGCGGCGGTCTGTTTGAAATGTATAATACGGCATGAGCTGAGCGCCTAGGATGATTTCCAAACCTTCTTCTCGGCTTGTAGAGGGAGATTTGAATTCTTTGAGCTCGATAAGGTGGCTGGCATTTTGGTCATCAAAGTGAAAAGTCATGTGAGATTGAGCGTAGAGAAGAGACTTGATGATGGCAGGGGCTTGTTTGAATTTAAATCCGAGAATTTCAGCAATCTCTGTTTCTCCCCGTTCAAAACGGATAACGCGAGGATCCGCTTTTCCGGCAATCCAATTTTCATAGCCAGCTTGGCATTCATACCGAAGAAGCTTGTGGTGATAGATAGAACCCAAACTCTGAATGCCCTTAGAGAGCAGAGAGGCATATCTCGGCTCGAGGCAAGTCGCTTCGGCCACAATTTTCCCCTCGTAGAGGAGGGTGGTTTTCTCTTGATGGGTCATTTGATAGGCGCGGGAAGAGAAGAGACGGGTCAAAGGACGCTGTACGCTTAAAGTCAAAGCGGGAAGATGTTTTTGCGTCTTTTGAAACTGCGACTCAATCCGATCTTTCCATAAAATTTCCGCAAGCAGTTTAAGATAGCGGCAGTAGTAGGGGGGAATATCAAAATCCACCCAAAGCCGGAAAAGAGAAAGAGCTTGCCGATCTTCTTGATAATGCTGACGCCAAGAAGAGGAGGCCGACATTAAAGCGCTGCTTAAAGATTTCCCATGAGGTCCTAACTTGGCAATATGAGAAGAAAAAAGAAAGTCAAGGGAGAGAACCCCTTCGGAAGAAAATAATTTTTCCTCGGTGAGAGAGTGAGGATCGAAAGGCAGAAATAGAGAGGCGAAAACTTGACACTCTTTGACGAGCGCTCGAGCCAAAAGATCTCGAGCTTTTTCCTCTAAGGCGAGCTCGTCGCCCCCAGCTTCTTGCAAAATCTCTCGAGCCGCTTGGTAGTGAAGGCGGGAGGGATCTTCAGAAGAGAGAAATAAAATTGAATAGATGGCCGCTCGAAAAAACATGAGAGGATCGGAATTGATCTCGAGCGGCGTTTTCAAAAATTCTACGATAAATTCTAAATAAGCAGACGATTCTTGCGGATTGCTTTCGCCCAACATTGTTGAAAAAGAGAGTTCTTGATCCATATTCATTTCAATAAGGGATGTGTCGTTTCTCGAGAAGAAGAGCGGGTAGGATAAAAAGCCTCCTTCACCGCTTTTTGATTTGTCTCTTTGGAAGCAGCGCCAAACTTTCCACATTTGCCATCAAACTGCAAAAGAAATGACGGCAAGCCCCCCCCATTTCGATTTTTAGCCACGATGATTTCTGCCATTCCAGGTTTATCTTGAGGGTTATAATAATCTCCCCTTTGCACGAAGAGCACAACATCGCTATCTTGCTCAATTTGTCCGCTATCTCTTAGATCGCTCATCATCGGCCTGTGCCCCTGCCGTTCTTCTACTTTTCTCGAAAGCTGAGAAATGCAAATAAAAGGAGTTTTGAGCTCCATCGCAAGCAGCTTCAAGCGCCGAGAAATTTCAGCGACTTCATATTGACGGCTTTCCGATCGGCCTCCCCCTTGCATCAGCTGGAGATAGTCGATGACATAAAGGGCGACATCTTCCTCCTCTTTAAGCCGACGCGCTTTCGTGACCATTTGTGTAATGGTTGAGCAATTTTGGTCGTGAACAAACAGTTTAGCGGAACGCAAAACCTCTTCTTCTTCTCTCAGTTTGCGAAAATCTACATCGGAAAGAGCGCCCCTTTTAATTTTTTCTCCAGCTATATTGGTTCTTAATGAAAGAAATCTTTCCACTAGCTGGTCTGCTCCCATTTCCAAAGAAAACATCGCGACCGGCTTTCTCTGTTCCAGACAAACATGATTGATGATATTGATCGCAAGAGCCGTTTTTCCCATGGCGGGCCTCGCCGCAATCACCACCAAATTCGTCTCTTCCAAAATCGTCGTTTCCCGATCCAATTCGACAAACCCAGTAGGAATCCCTGTCATAAAAGGTTTTCCAACTTGTTGATAATATTGCTGCCGCTCTTCAATCCGCTCAATCAAAGGAATCGGGTCGATCCTCGATTTCGCCCCCGATAAAATTTCTCCAATCGAAGCCTTTTCACTCGAAGAATATCTTTTCCCTAATCCGGCTAGCTTTCGATGATATTTCTCCGCCAACTCATTCGGATCTGAAGGATCCGTCAAAAACTCTTTTCTCCCTTCTTCTAAAATGAGGTACGCCTGCCTGCTGTAGGTTTTGGCTTTTAAAATTTCTATGTATTCATGCACATGGGCAGACGTACCTGCGAATTGAGCTAAATCTGTGAGATAAGCGACTCCTCCCGCAGTTTGCAGTTGAGAGCTCATCTTTAATTCTTGGGCCGTTAAATGGATATCCGCCGGCTTTCCCTTGCGGGCGAGACTTTTCAACGCTTGGAAAATAATTTGATGCTCAAGGAAATAAAAATCCTCGCTGTCCAAAGCTGAACTTGCCGTATTGAGCGCAAAGCGGCTGGACAACATACATCCAAGAACCATCATTTCAGAGTCTTTACAATGAGGAGTCGATATCACAATTTCCACCTAAATTTTCGAGTATTTTTATCATCTTATTTCACACCGAGCTTGTTGGGCTGCAAGACCTTTCGGCTCGGTTTGCTTATTTCTGTGTATCACACCATTTTTGCAAAAATTCCTATATATATGCAAACAACTCATCAAGAAATATTTAAGCTGACGTAAAATTGCAAAGATTTTGCAAAGAAAAATTTCAACTTTTCTCGGGAAGATCGATAAAAAAATCCACATATTTATAGATAAAACTCATTTTATATAGATAAAAAACTAACAAATAGAGTGCTTGTTATTTTTTAAACCCATGTATATATATAACTTTGTCAAACATACCTGCCATTCATCAATAAACAACATTTAAACACGTTTAAAAAAACAACAATCACAAAGAATGATTATTTATTAAAAAGATGCTTTAGTTGTTTAATTTTAAGGTAAAAAAATGAGCCACAAGATTCCTGTCACTCCTCTTCCTAGTTCCAGTTTAGCTTCCTTTTCAATCAATGCAGACGTGGGATCCATCACTGTCTCTGGCGCTTTTTCCCTTTTAGGAAATGGCATATGCAGCACATTTACAAGCGGCTCTGCTGTCTATGTTACGGGGACGGCTTCAAGTACAAATCTCACGATTGATGCCGACTTAGGCCAGGCGAGTCCTTTAGGCGGCATCTTAAATTTCATCGCACCTATGCAGCCCAATAGCTTTGTCTTTATCTCGGGAACAGGAAATACGATTACAGTGGCTACGACGGTTGTTCCTCCTTCGTTGGGAGGAACGGGTCTTACCTCGCTCACGCAAAATGCCATTCTTTATGGAGACGGGAGCAATCCTGTCGGTCTTATTCTTCCAGGAACTAACGGACAAGTGCTTTTAGGCTCCACTTTTGGCCCTCCTCGATTTGGAACAATTACTTCAACAGGAGGGACGCTAAGTTTTACATCAGGGCTGAACTCTTTGAATATAGAGGCCAATTTTTTTGGGAGCTCATTTTTTAATCCCTTGCAGCCAGGCTCCGGAGGGACTGGGCGGACAGTTTTGACCTCTCATGGGGTGATCATTGGCGAGGGTTCCAATGCTGTGGACGTGACAGCTCCTGGCACCAATGGCCAGGTCTTGATTGCAGCGACTGGAAAAGATCCTAAATTTTCGACCATCACTTCGACAGGAAATACAATCACATTTACCCCCGGCCCCAATACATTAGCGATGGACGTCAATTGGTCAAAGCTCCCTAACTCCCAGCCGATACCAGTTGCAGAAGGAGGCACGGGGAGAACGGTTCTCACCGGGTATGGCGTTCTCATTGGAGAAGGATCAAATCCTGTCAATGTCACAGCGCCTGGAACAAATGGCCAAGTTCTCATCGCCTCTTCTAATGCAGATCCAGCCTTTGCAACGATTACCTCTTTAAGCAATACAGTCACATTCACCTTTGGGCCGAACTCTTTAAATATCGATGTGAATTTCTCTAACGTCTCATTTGCCTCGCATGTATTTCCTGTCAGCGGCGGAGGAACGGGTCTCACTGTGTTGACCGCTTATGGCGTATTGATTGGAGAAGGCTCGCAAAATGTGCAGGGGTTGGCTCCAGGAACCAACGGACAGGCTTTATTAGGATCTTCTATCGGCGATCCAGCTTTCGCCACAATCACCTCGACAGGCGGTACGCTGACCTTTTCTTTCGGGCCTCATTCGCTCAACATCGATGTCAATCTCCAAAACAGTTTCTTTAGTCCGTTAAATCCAGGTTCCGGCGGTACAGGCCAGACTGTGCTTACAGCGTATGGCGTGCTGATCGGCGAAGGATCTCTCAAAATCAATGTAGTTCCTGCAGGAACCAACGGCCAGGCTCTTTTAGGTTCTTCGACCGGGGATCCTCTATTTGCTACGATTACCTCGACAGGCAATACTTTGACCTTTTCTTTTGGGCCCAACGCCTTAAATATCGATATTAATTTCGGAAACACCCTCTTTAATCCTCTCCCTGTATCTTCTGGAGGAACAGGGCAAACTGTTTTGACATCGTATGGCATCTTGATTGGCGAAGGGTCTGGCGCTATCCATGTGACGCCTCCTGGAACAGATGGACAAGTGCTCATCGCCGCCACAAATGCCGACCCCAAATTTGCAACGATCAGCTCGACGGGAAATACAGTGACCTTTGTTTACGGTCCCAATGGCCTGAACATGGATATTAATTTCAACACGGTGAGCTTTTTTCATATTTTCACAGTCGGAAGCGGAGGCACGGGGCGCACCTTGCTCACAACCTATGGCGTTTTAGTGGGAGAAGGGTCGAATGGAATCAATGCTATTGTCCCAGGAACAGATGGACAAGTGCTCATCGCCGCTACAAACGCCGATCCGAAATTTGCTACGATTACTTCATCTGGCCTAACGCTTACGTTTACCTATGGCCCCCATTTTTTAAGCATCGATGCTGTGAATACGACAGGCATTGCCTTCGTGGCCAATAGTGGAGTCGCCGTTCCCAGCAGCAACGTAGTCAACATTTTTGGCGACGATCCTTTAACGACAGTTGGCACAGTGTCCGTTTTCACGGTTGAAATCAATACAACGGGTTCTTTTTTCAATCCTTTGCAGCCAGGCTATGGTGGGCTTGGTCAAACTATTTTGACAACCTATGGCGTATTAATTGGCGAAGGGCCCTTAGGCGTCGATGTGACGGCGGCCGGAACAGATGGGCAAACTCTCATTGCAGCGACCGGCGCAGACCCTCAATTTGCTACGATCACCTCTCTTCAAAACACGCTGAGTTTTATAGCAGGACATAATTCTTTAAACCTCGATGTCAATTTAGGCGGGATTCCGAACTTTAATCCTGTTCCCCCTTCGAATGGAGGCGTAGGACAAACCATCTTGACCGCTTATGGGGTATTAATCGGCGAGGGATCTAACAGCGTTCATGTCACCGCCGCAGGCACTGACGGGCAGACCCTCATCGCAGCCACTGGCATGGATCCTCAATTTTCCACCATCACATCGATGAGCAATACGATCAATTTTACAGCGGGGCATCACTCTTTGAACCTCGATGTCAATTTATCGGCCGTGACTTTATTCAATCCATTGCCTGTGCCAGATGGGGGTCTCGGCAATACCTTGCTCACCGTTTATGGAGTCCTCATCGGCGAAGGGTCTCTCGGGGTGCAAGCGGCTGCAGCAGGCACCGATGGACAAGCTTTTTTAGCAGCAACTGGAGCCAATCCAGCCTTTTCAACGATCACCTCATTGGGAAATACGCTCACTTTTACCTTTGGGCACCACTCTTTAAACATAGACGCTAATTTAAGTTCTCTCAATTCTATCGTTTTACCTGTTAGCGGAGGAAGCACAGGCATATCTCTCCTCACAGCTTATGGCGTGCTCATTGGAGAAGGCTCTCTCCCCATTGATGTATCAGCGGCGGGAACGGACGGCCAAGTGCTTCTTTCCGCGACAGGAGCAGATCCTGCTTTTGCTACGATTACCTCCATGGGAGGAACGTTAAGTTTTACGTATGGACACAATTCGCTCAATTTAGAGATCAATTTCAATAGCAGCTTCTTTAATCCTCTCTCGCCAGCTAGCGGAGGCACAGGATTGACCGTGCTGACGACGTACGGCGTTCTCATTGGGGAGGGCTCTCTTGATGTCAATGTCACAGCGCCTGGAACAGACGGCCAGGCTTTGATTGCTGCGACAGGCGCAGATCCTAGTTTTGCTACGATTACATCAGCTTTAGGCACGCTGACTTTTAAAGTCGGGCATAATTCGCTGAATATCGAGATCAATTTAAGCAGCCCTTTGATCAATCCATGGCCCGTTCCCACAGGCGGTACGGGAGAGGCCTTTTTAACAGCCCACGGTGTCATCATTGGAGAAGGAGCTCTTCCTGTCAACGTCACAGCAGCAGGAACAGATGGACAAGCGCTGATCGCTTCTTCAGCTGGAGATCCGAAGTTTTCTACGATCTCTTCTGTCGGCTCTACGATTCTTTTCACTGCTGGCCACGATTCTTTGAACATGGATATTAATCCTTCAAGTCTACCCAATCCGCTTCTTGTCCCCAATGGGGGCACAGGATTTACTTCTGTCACTCCATATGCTGTTTTATGCGCAGGGGCGAATCCTACGGATCCTCTTCTCAGCGTTGTCCCCATTGGGACAATCGGCCAGGTCCTCACAAGCAACGGCCCTAGCGCGTTGCCTAGTTTTCAAAATGCGGCTGTACCGATTGGATTTTCTCAAATCAACATCCAAACCTTCACATCAAACGGCACTTATACACCGACGCCGGGCCTTCGTTATTGCACAGTTTATTGCGTTGGAGGAGGAGGAGGAGGAGGAAGCCTGCCACCAAACGCCAATAATGCGACCGCGGGAGGCGGCGGGGGCGGTGGTTATTCACAAGGCACATTCTCGGCAGCTACCATAGGAGCGAGCCAGCCCATTACAATTGGAGCTGGAGGCCCCGCTGGAACCCCCGTTGGAAGCGCGGGAGGAACGACCTATTTCGGCCCTTCTCTCTCGCCCCTCTTGCAGGCTACCGGCGGAGGAGGCGGAAATTATGTGAACTTTAGTTCTCCTAATCAAGGAATCGCCCTCGGCGGGGCTGCAGGAGTAGGCTCTTTGGGAACTCTCAACTCTCCAGGACAACCAGGATCTCTCGGTTGGGGACTCAATGATGCGGCAGAACAAGTTGCAAGTATAGGAGGAGCAGGGGGGAACTCCTTTTTCGCCTCAGGAGGAGGACAGGTGACAAGCAACCAGCAATCTACCTCCACCAGCCCCGGGTTGGATGGAACGGGACCTGGCGCCGGCGGTGGAGGAGCCTCTACAGTCTTCAACTCATCCACCACAACGCCTGGAGGAGACGGGGTCGCCGGAGCGGTTTATATTACAGAATATATTTAAGACAAAGTTTTGCAGATTAAGGACAATACCATGAGCCATAAGATTCCAGTCACTTTCATCCCTTCTGAATCAGGAGCGGGATTTACGATCACGACAGATGCAGGATCCGTCTCGGTTTCCGGCTCTGTTTTTTTATTAGGAGCTGGAATATGCACAACCTCGGCCAGTGCGTCCAGCGTCTTTATCGCAGGAAGCGCCGGTGGCTCTTCTTCTCTTCTTTTTGTCTGCAACGCGGGAACCGCTTCTCCGACCAATACAATTTTACAAATCACAACCCCTTCCACCTCGCAGCAATTTCTCAAAACGACAGCCACTGGCAATACAGTCTATTTTAACAGCGAGCTCGTTTCCGTCTCCGCTGGAGGAACGGGACTCTCTTCATTAACACAAAACAACCTTCTCCTTGGCGAAGGAACAGCTCCCGTTGGGTTTCTCCCCTTTGGAACCGATGGGCAGACACTTCTTGCCGCAACTGGCGGTGCGCCAGTTTTTGGAACGATTACGTCTTCCGGAAAATCAATTCTATTTACTCCTGGCCCCAATTCTTTAAATATCGAAATCAATCCAAACAGCAGCAGTTTTTTCAACATGCTGCCGGTGAACCAGGGAGGAACAGGACTCTCTTTGTTAACAGTCTACGGAGTGCTGATTGGGGAAGGCACCCTTCCCATCCATGTTTCTCCTCCAGGAACAGATGGGCAGGCGTTCATAGCGTCCTCTCTCGGAGATCCCTTTTTCTCCACCATCGCCTCTCCTCTAGGGACGCTCACTTTTACTTTTAGTCCGAATGCTCTCAATATCGAGGTGAATTTCTTTTCTAATTCCTATTCTTTGCCGGTAGGAAGCGGCGGAACGGGGAACACTTTACTGACCGCCTTTGGCGTTCTGATTGGAGAAGGATCGCTGCCTCTGCACACCACTGCCGCTGGAACGGATGGACAGCTCTTGATCGCATCGACGGGAAACGATCCTCAATTTCATACCGTCACCTCGACAGGAGGAAGCATTGTATTTACAGCCGGTCCCAATACACTGAATATGGAGATCAGCGACGCTGGTCTTACCTTTTCACAGCCTCTCCCTGTGAGCCTCGGCAGTACTGGGCGCTCGTTTTTAACAGCCTATGGCGTGCTGATCGGTGAAGGCTCTCTCCCTGTGAATGTCACAGAAGCAGGAACGGATGGGCAGATCTTTTTAGCCTCCTCGATTGGAGACCCAGCCTTTGCCACCCTTTCGTCTACAGGAGGCACCGTCACATTTTCTCTCGGACCTAATTCTCTCAATCTCGATGTCAATCTTTTCGGCTCGACTTTTTTCAATCCGATTCCAGTCAACAATGGTGGTTTAGGGCGCACGATTTTCACAACCTATGGCGTAGTGATCGGAGAAGGCTCGCTCCCTGTCGACGTCTCGCCTCCTGGAACGAACGGACAAGTTTTTTTAGCCGCCTCCCTTGCAGATCCGGCCTTTGCGACCCTTTCGTCTACAGGAGGGACAATCACTTTCTCTTTTGGTCCGAATTCTCTCAATCTCGACGTCAACTTATTCGGCAGCACATTTTTTACCCTCATACCGGTCAGCAATGGAGGTTTTGACCAGACCATTTTGACAACCTATGGGGTTGTGATTGGCGAGGGCTCTCTTCCTGTCAACGTCACAGCGCCTGGAACGAATGGACAAACGCTCATCTCCGCTACATCTGCAGATCCCGCTTTTGCAACCATCACATCGACCGGAAACACGATTCTTTTTACAGCCGACTATAATAGTTTAAATGCCGACATCAACTGGTCTGGCATTCCTAATTTCAATCCTGTTCCCGTCGGCAGCGGCAGTACAGGACAAACTCTTTTAACATCTTTTGGCGTGCTGATTGGAGAAGGTTCTTTAGGAGTCGATGTCACAGCTGCTGGCACAGATGGGCAAGTATTTGTTGGGGCGACGGGAGCAGATCCAGCTTTCACCACGCTCTCTTCTAATACAAATACGATTAATTTCACTGAAGGCCCTCGTGGGCTAAATATCGAAGCTGGAAATAGTACGGGCATTATCATTGACGCCAATACTGGAACTGCTTTTCCTGTTCTCGAGACGTTATCCATCCTAGGCGGCGATTCTGTTTTCACAGTAGGATCTAACTCTACCGTTACGATCCAGGTCAATTTGGCCAGCGGATCTTTTTTCAATCCACTGCCTCCTGGAACGGGCAGCACAGGCAGAACCGTTTTAACGACCCACGGCGTCCTCATCGGAGAGGGTTCTTTGCCGGTCAATGTCACAGCGCCAGGAACCAACGGACAAACTCTCTTAGCTTCTTCCACAGGAGATCCTAAATTCTCGACGCTGACCTCATCCGGAGGCACGCTCACCTTTACTTTCGGCCCCCATTCCTTAAACATCGAGGTCAACTGGCGCAGCGGCAGTTTTTTCATCGGCCTTCCAATCAGCAATGGAGGAACTGGAAGGACGGTCCTTACCACCTATGGCGTGCTCATTGGAGAAGGCTCTCTTCCCATCGACGTCTCGCCTGCCGGAACAAATGGACAAATCCTTCTCGCTTCGTCGACGGGGGATCCTTTTTTTGCAACCATCACTTCTTCGGGCAATACCTTATCGTTCACATTCGGAGTCAACCAATTGAATATGAATGTCAATTGGTCCGCTCTTTTCAATCCTTTGCCTGTCATCTATGGAGGAACTGGGCAAACGGCTTTGACGGCGCATGGCGTGCTGATCGGGGAGGGGACGGCAGGCATCCATGGCGCGAGCGCGGGGACCAATGGACAAGTTTTACTCGGCTCATCGACTGGAGATCCTTTCTTTGCCACCATCACTTCGACGGGGAACACCTTGACCTTTACCTTCGGGCCCAATTCGCTCAATGTCGATTTGATTTGGACTAGCCTCACGCTCTTTAATCCTCTGCAGCCAGGTTCCGGCGGAACGGGGGTCACGGTACTCACCACTCATGGAGTTTTACTTGGCGAAGGCTCTCTTGCCGTTCACGTATCGGCTCCAGGAACGAACGGTCAGCTCTTCATTGCTTCAAGCACTGGAGATCCTAAATTTTCCACGGTCACATCAACTGGCAATACGATGACGTTTACGTTCGGACCTAATTCGCTGAACATGGAGGTCATTTGGAAAGGGAAAACATTTTTTACTCCTATCCAAATCAACAATGGCGGAACGGGAAGAACTGTTTTAACTGCCCATGGCGTCCTTATCGGAGAAGGATCCCTTCCGGTGCATGTCGCTGCAGTGGGAACAAATGGTCAGGCCTTACTTGCCTCTTCCATTGGGGATCCCAAATTTTCTACCATTACGTCTACAGGCAATACGATCACATTCACATTCGGACCCGATTCGTTAAATATGGACATGGTGATCGCAGGAAAAACGTATTTCAATCCGCTTTTAGTGGTATCTGGAGGTACGGGACGTACAGTGTTGACCACTTACGGAGTGCTTTTAGGAGAGGGCTCTTCAAGAATCAACGTGACTGCTGCAGGAACTAACGGACAAGCGCTTCTCGGCTCTTCCACCGGAGACCCTGTATTTTGGACCATCACGTCAACTGGCAATACATTGACATTCACCTTTGGCCCCAACTCTTTAAATATTGATATCGCCCTCACCAGCAACACCCTTTATTTCCCATGGCCTGTGAGTTTAGGAGGAACGAGCAATACATCAGAAGCTCCTTATCTTGTGATCTGCGGCGGAACGACATCCACTAGCGCGCTCCAAACTGTGCCTGAAGCCGGTTCTCCTGGATTTATCCTCACAAGCAATGGACCTGGAACTTTACCCAGTTTTAAAGGAAACGGGATTACTCAACTCAATGTGGTCACTTTTTCTTCAAGCGGGACCTATATTCCTTCGACTGGCATGCAATATTGCACGGTCGAGTGCGTAGGCGGCGGCGGCGGCAGTGGAGGTATGGATGGAAACATTGCGAATGAAGCGAGCGGCGGCGGCGGCGGCGGCGGCTATGCCATTAAAACATTTTCCTATGTTTCGGTCTCTCCTCAACAATCAGTCACCGTCGGCAGCGGCGGCCTTGCTGGTTCTGCGACAGGCGGCGACGGAGGAGCTGGAGGGACAAGCTCTTTTGGATTTTTATTAGCAGCAACAGGAGGACTTGGCGGCGCCGGTGTTGTATCCAGCAGCTTGCACACGAATCCTAACCCTCCTGGAGGGACCGGAGGCCAAGGCATTTCAGGAGATTTAAACATCGCAGGACAAAATGGCATTAGCGGATGGTTTCAATCAGCAATTATTGCCGAAGGATCCCCTATCTTTGGCGGAGGTGGAGGGTGTTCTCATTTTGGAGGAGGCGGAGCCGGCGGAGTCCTTTGTCCTTTTAACAACCCGCCCTTAATCATATCTCCAGGGGGCAACGGAACCTTTGTGGGAGGAGGAGCCGGAGGACCTGCCGGGCAAGGACTCTCAACGGGAGTAAGCGGATCTTCTGGAGGAGCCGGCATCGTGATCATTACGGAATATCTCTAATTTATAAAAAAATGGCAAAAAAATAAGGACGACATCATGAGCCATAAAATTCCTACCACTCTCATCTCTTCTGAAACTTCGAGTTCATTCGAGATCTTCACAGATAGCGGATCCATCACTGTTTCCGGAGCTTTTTTCTTATTGGGAGATGGAGTTGTCTGCACAACGTTTGCCACTGGCTCAACGATCTTTGTCACAGGGACTGCCGCCAACAATGCTCTTGTGATCCAAGCCGATTCAGGGCAGGCTTCCCCTCTCGGCGGCATCTTAAATTTTGTAACGCCTCTCTCTGCAACTAATTTAGTCTCCGTTGCAGGATTAGGCAATTCTCTTGCATTAAACGCCGCTCTTGTTGTACCTCAGATGGGAGGAACAGGGAATACTTCGCTCACGCAAAATAGTTTGCTTTATGGACAAGGCCTCAGCGGCGTAGGCTTGATTATGGCTGGATCGAATGGTCAAGTTTTGCTCGGAGCCACGAATGGTGTTCCCTTTTTTGAGACCATCACATCGATCGGCGGCACTTTGACCTTTACCATGGGACAAAACTCGCTCAATATCGACATCAACTTATCTGCCATTACTCTTTTCAATCCTTTGCCTCCCTCGAATGGCGGACTCGGGCAAACCCTTTTGACGGCCCATGGAGTGTTGATTGGCGAAGGGTCTTTTGGCGTCAGCTCGACCAATGCCGGCACCAACGGTCAGGTTTTACTGGGAGCTACGGGCGGCGATCCTGAATTTGCCACCATTACCTCACAAGGAAACACCTTGACATTCACCTTCGGAGTGAACTCCTTAAACGTAGATGTCAATGTGAATAACTTACTCCTCCATCCCATTCCACCGCCAGGCGGCGGCACGGGGCAAACGACGTTCACAGCGCACGGCGTTCTCCTGGGAGAAGGGGGATCTAGCATCCATGCGACCACTGCAGGAACAAACGGCCAAGTGCTCATCGCAGCAACAGGGGCAGATCCTCAATTTGCTAATCTCACTTCAAGCGGAGGAACTCTTAGCTTTATTTTGGGACCTCATTCACTGGATATCGAGGTCAATCTGGCAGGCATTACCTTTAATCTCACGACGCTTCCCATCGACCTTGGAGGAACAGGGCAAACCGTATTGACGGTCCACGGAGTGCTCATCGGAGAAGGCTCTTTAGGCGTTCATGTAACAGCAGCAGGAACAGATGGACAAGCCTTTTTAGGCTCGACAAACAAAGATCCTGCCTTTTCCACCATCACGTCGACAGGAAACACGCTGACTTTTACCTTCGGGCACAACTCGCTCAATATCGACATCAATTTCAATAGCACCCTCTTTCATCCTATCTCTCCAGGAAGCGGAAGCACAGGCCAAACGCTCTTCACGGCCCATGGCGTCCTCATTGGCGAAGGATCGCTCGGCGTCGTAGCCATAGCTGCCGGAACAGACGGACAATTGCTACTAGCCTCAACTCTAGGTAATCCAGCGTTTGCCACCATCACTTCTACAGGAGGGACGCTCACATTTAGGTTCGGCCATCATTCCCTTAATATGGATATCAATTTCGCAAGCAGTTTCTTCCATCCTTTTCCTCCAGGGACAGGCAGCACAGGACGCACAGTTCTCACTGCGCATGGAGTTATCATCGGTGAAGGATCTCTTCCAGTCGATGTCACAGCCGCTGGAACAAACGGACAAATTTTACTCGCCTCCGCCACAGGAGATCCTTTGTTTTCGAGAATCACATCCACTGGCGGCACTCTCACATTTCAAGCGGGACCTAACTCTCTCAATATCGATGTCAACGTGGGACTGATCACCTTTTTTAATATCTTGCAAGTGAGCAATGGGGGAACAGGTTTAACTGTGCTTACATCCCATGGAATTTTGATTGGAGAAGGATCTTCCTCTATCCATGTGACGCCGGCGGGAACTAATGGACAGCTATTCCTTGGAGCGACAGGAGCGGACCCTCAATTTGCCACAGTTACCTCCACAGGAAACACGCTGACTTTTACATTTGGCCCCAACTCACTGAATATCGATATCGTCCAAACTCATCCCCTCTTGATTTTGGCCACCACGGGAACGGCTACTCCAGCCGGAGGGTTTTTAAATCTTTTGGGAAGCACGCCGATCACCACCATCGCGTCTGGATCGACGCTCAACATCCAACTGGATACAAGTGGTACATTTTTCAATCCAGTACAAGTGAAAAATGGAGGGACAGGAGTTTCCATCTTAACAACCTACGGCGTACTTATCGGGGAAGGATCGAACAGCGTACACGTCACTTTGCCAGGAACAGACGGGCAACTCCTTCTGGGGACGACAGGAGCCGACCCTCAATTTGCCACCATCACCTCGATAGGCCAAACTCTAAGTTTCACTGTGGGACCCAACACCTTAGACATCAATATCAACCCCTCTCAAATGACCTATCCTACTCCTCTTCCTATTTTCGATGGGGGGCTAGGACGTACTGTCTTGACACTATATGGCGTTTTGCTTGGCGAAGGTTCTTTGCCCGTCCATGTAACGGCAGCAGGAACAAATGGCCAAGTCCTCATCGCAGCTACGAACGCGGATCCTAAATTTGCTACCATTACCTCTTCAGGAAGAACGCTCACTTTTATCGCTGGCCCCAATACGCTCAATATCGAAATTAGTTTATCAATCACGCTGCCTGCTGTTTTCCCTGTATCGCAAGGGGGAACAGGAAGAACTGTTTTAACGACCTATGGCGTACTGATCGGCGAGGGCAGCGGTCTCGTCAATGTGACAGCGCCTGGAACGGATGGACAAGCTCTCATTGCCGCAACGGGGCTTGATCCCAAATTTGCAACCATCTCCTCGACGGGAGGCACATTCAGTTTCTCTTTCGGGCCCAATTCGCTAAACATGGAAATCAGTTTATCGGGCGCCACAGGATTCGGTCCCATTCCTGTCAGCAATGGAGGCACAGGGGTTTCAGTCCTCACCGCCTATGGCGTTCTTCTTGGAGAGGGCTCTAAGTCCGTTCATGTCACACCTGCAGGAACCAGCGGCCAAGCTCTCCTGGCTGCCACAGGATTAGATCCCCTATTTGCCACCATCTCGTCCACAGGGGGCACCCTTGCTTTCTTAGCTGGTCCGAATGCGCTCAATATCGACGCTAGTTTTTCCGGATCCTTTTTCAATGGGTTTCCGCCAGCGAATGGAGGAACCGGCCGAAGCCTTCTCACAGCCTATGGCGTGCTGATTGGAGAAGGGTCTCGCAGCATCAATGTGAGCGCAGCCGGAACCAACGGGCAAATTTTTCTAGGATTGACCAATGCAGATCCCGCATTCGCCACGATCTCATCTACGGGCAGAACGATGATGTTTACACCAGGCCCGAATGCTCTGGCCATCGATGTAAATATTCTCAACGGAGGTTTTGTCTTCCCTGTAAGCAAAGGCGGAACAGGGCAGACGACCCTTACTGCTTATGGCGTTCTCATCGGAGAAGGATCTTTGACCCTCCATACAACAGCGGCGGGAACGGATGGGCAAATCCTCATCAGCTCCTCAACGGGAGATCCAGCTTTCGCCACGATCTCTTCAACTGGAAATACCATCGCCTTTACAGCTGGCAACAATAGTTTAAATCTCGAAACGAACCTTTCTAATTATTTTTCCCCGTTGCAAGTCAGCCAAGGAGGAACAGGGGACACATCTTTCTCTCCAGCTTACGCTGTAATTTGCGGTGGAGCGACAAGCACATCAGCCTGGCAACCCGTCGCTTCAGCGGGCTCTGCAGGCCAAGTCCTCACCAGCAATGGACCTGGAGTCTTGCCTAGTTTTCAAAATCCAACGATTGTCACCTCTTTTACGCAAGTGAGCGTACAAAACTTTTTGACAAGCGGCATCTATAATCCCTCTCCCAATATGCGCTATGTCACCTTTGAGTGCATCGGAGGAGGAGGAGGAGGAGGAGGAGCTACCGCGAATGCGGCCTTATTTGGCGTCGGAGGAGGAGGAGGCGGCGGCGGCTACTGCAAAGGAACATTCCCCTACACAGCGATCACAGGTCCCCAAATCATCAACATTGGAGCTGGCGGTTTGGGAGGCACCAACCAAGGAACTCCCGGATCTTCAGGAAACAACACCAGCATAGGTGTTTTAATGACTGCGCAAGGTGGAAGCGGAGGTCAAAGCGCAAGTATCGTTTACCCTCGCAATGCAAATAATGCGGGCGTGACTACAGGGGGAGCGGGAGGCGTCGGATTTCCTGGCAGTTTTGTCAATCTCATCGCCACAGGACAGCCAGGATCAGCCGGTATTGGAAGTATCGACACTAACGAATATAATATGTCTATCAGCGGGGCGGGAGGAAGCTCTTATTTTCAAGCAGGCGCCTCATCTGTTGGCGCACTGTCAGGAAGCTCTACTCCAGGAAATAATGGAGTTGCGAGTGGTGCAGGAGGAGGCGGAGCTGCCAGCACAACGGACGGCACAATTGCCGCTACAGGAGCTGCCGGCGGCAACGGAGCTGCTGGAACTGTCATCATCACCGAATATCTTATTTAATTGCATGATGCCTACCAGATCCGCCGCCACTTTCTCAAAAACCCTACTCGCGACCTTCCTAGTCGCTAGTAGGGTTATTAATGACTTAATGTCTTAATAACTTAATGAGCTCATTTTCATAGAGAAAAAGCTAACAGAAACCCTTACTTTGACTAACAGAAACCCTTACTTTAACTAACAGAAACCCTTACTTCGCCTAACAAGAACCCTTACTTTGACCTAACAAAAAACCTTACATACTCCCTAACACAAACTCTTACTTAGCCCTAACGAAAACCCTTACGCCCCCCTAACGCGAACCCTTACTTCGGCCTAACAAAAACCCTTACCAGCCCCCCTAACAACAACCCTTACGTTCCCCTAACGGAAATCCTTACTCATTTTTTGAATCTATTTTTATTCCACCAAAACAAAAGGGGGTCCAAGGGGACTTGTCCCCTTGGCTGGCAGAGCCATTAAAGTTGTATTAATTAGTCGGCTTAAAATGTAATTATATTGTATATACTATTGTCGTCTGAAAAACATTTTAATGGTGTCCTTGTGTCGATTTGTTTGAATATGATTGTGAAAGATGAGAGAGACGTCATCATTCGCTGCCTCACCTCTGCGCGGGCGATTGTAGATTACTGGGTCATTGTAGATACGGGATCTACTGATGGAACGCAAAAGCTTATTCAAGAATGCCTAAAGGATATTCCGGGCGAGCTCTATGAGAGGCCTTGGGTGCATTTTGAGCATAATCGCAATGAAGCTCTTGGGTTGGCCCGGGGGAAAGCTAATTATGTTTTGTTTATGGACGCCGACGAGACATTGGTCATAGCTTCTTGTTTTCATCCATCTCAGCTTGGCTTGGATGGCTACAAAGTGCGACTGATCGAGAGAAGTTTCACGGATGTTTATCGGATTTGTTTGATTAAAAATGATCCTTGTTGGTTTTGGAAAGGCGTCATCCATGAAGCTTTGTATGCTTCTCGGCCTGTGTCGGTAGGCCTATTGGAATCTTTGGAGAAACAAGCTTCGTCAGAAGATGGAAAGCGGACGCAAGATCCTAAAAAATTTGAAAAAGATGCAGTCATTTTAGAAAAGGCGCTCGCCTTAGAACCTGAAAATAGCCGCTATACTTTTTATCTAGCTCAAAGCTATGGCAATGCAGGCCAATACCTCGATTCTTTGGCCTGGTATCAGAAACGAACGGAGATGGGAAACGACCCCGAAGAGGTGTTTTGGTCCTTTTATTGCATGGGCATGATCCATCAGCACATAAAATCCGATCCTTCTCGATGGATAGATAGCTATACGAAAGCGCATCAAGCCGACTCGAGCCGCGCAGAGCCTTTGTTTCAGCTGGCTCGTTTTTTTTACGACTCCGGCCAGCCTCTCATCAGCTACGCATGCGGCAAAATCGCTTCATCTCTCGCGAAACCTGAATGCGCTATGTATTGCCATGCTTGGGTTTATGATTATGCAGCTGATTTTGTCTTCGCCCAAGCGGCAGATGATCTTGGGTTAAAAAAAGAAGCTTTGCCCGTTTATCACAAATTGCTCTCCCGCCCTATTCCAGAGGACATGCGGCAATGGATTGAGACGGCGGCTGCTAGGATTTTTCTATGAAGATTTGCTTGAATATGATCGTAAGAAATGAAGCGCGTGTGATCAAGCGATGCTTGTCTTCTGTAAAACATCTGATCGATTACTGGGTGATCGTCGATACAGGGTCGACAGATGGAACGCAAGAGCTCATTCGGCAAACGCTTTTGGACATTCCCGGAGAGCTTTTTGAAAGGCCTTGGGTGAATTTTGGCCATAACCGCAATGAGGCTCTTCAATTAGCCAAAGAGAAGGGGGATTACCTTTTATTTATCGATGCAGATGATTACTTGGTTTTTTCTGATGATTTTCAAATGCCCCGTTTCATCAAAGATATTTATGTCATCGTGCAGAGAGATGCAGCTACGCAGGTCGAAACGCAGTGTCTTCTTTTAGCCTCGAGCCGTTTATCTTGGCGCTGGGAGGGTGTTGCGCATGAAGCTCTCGTGTGTCCGGAAAAAACTTCGGGCGCTTTGCTGGGAGGTGTTGTCAATGTGTATGGACAAGATGGTCACCGCTCCCAAAATCCTGAAAAACATCAGCAAGTCATCGACCTTCTTTTAGAAGAGCAAAAACTTCATCCGACAGATACAAAGTCGATTTTTTATTTGGCTGAAACGTACCGAGGAGCCAAAAATTATCGTGAAGCTCTCGCTATGTACCGCAAAAGAGCTGCTATGGGAGGGTTTGCCGAGGAGATTTTTTGGTCTTTGTATTCCATTGCAAAACTCGAAGAAGAGTTGGGAGCCGACCTTTTTCTTTCTGAGTCGCTTTATCTTGAAGCCTACCGGGAGCGCCCTTCGAGAATGGAGCCGATTTATGACTTGGTTCTTCTATATAGAAAAAATAACGAGTTGATTAAAGCCTACGAGCTAGCTAAAACTCATGCGTCTACCCCCGCACCTCCAGATTTGATTTTTGTCTCCCGCTGGGTCTACGAGTGGGGGCTTTTATGGCAGTACGCACTTTGCTGTCAGCTCTTAGGCAAAAGCGAAGAGTGCGCAAAAGCTCTCGACTCTCTTGGACAAGTTCCTTCTCTTCCCTCCTCTTTAAGGCAATTCATGACAAAATAGGAAAAAACATGAAGACGATTTGTTTAAATATGATTGTGAAAGACGAGCGCGATGTCATCGAGCGCTGTTTGTCTTCCGTGAAAAAGATCATTGATTATTGGGTCATTGTCGATACGGGATCCTCTGATGAGACAAAAGAGCTCATTCGAAAAATTTTGGAAAACGTTCCTGGCGAGCTTCATGAGAGGGCTTGGGTCAATTTTTCTCATAACCGAAATGAGGCTTTGGATTTAGCAAGGGGAAAAACAGATTATATCTTGTTTATGGACGCCGATGAGACTCTTTCGATCGATGATACGTTTGATAAATCGGAGTTGGATCAAGATTTTTACCTATTTCGTTTGGTTGAGCGGAGTTTTACCGATTTTTATCGGATCTCGTTGATTCGGGATTTCCCTTGTTGGTTTTGGCGCGGTCTATTCCATGAGGCGATCGATTCATCGGAGACGATGGCAGGGAAAAATTTGGAGAGCATTATCAAATATGGATGCACAAAGGATGGCAACCAGAGTAAAAACCCCAACAAATTTTTACAGGAAGCTCAATGGATCGAAGGGGCTTTGGCTAATGATCCAGAAAATAGCCGCTATGTTTTTTATTTAGCGCAAAGCTACGGCAATGCAAAACACTATGACAAATCTCTTGAGCTCTATGAGCGTCGCACTCGCATGAAGGGGGATGAGGAAGAGGTGTTTTGGTCCTTTTATTGCATGGGTATGATCCATCAGCACATCCAATCTGATCCTAAAGAGTGGATCGCCAGTTATACAAAAGCCTATCAATTAGATCCTACCCGAGCAGAGCCTCTTTTGCAGCTTGCTCGTTATTTTTACTCTATAGGCCAGCCTTTGATCGGCTATGCGATTGCAAAATTGGGCATGCCGATTAAAAAACCGCAGTGCACAGGATATTTTCATGCTTGGGTGTATGATTATGCGCTAGAGTTGATTTTAGCTGAATGCTCAGAAGCTTTAGGATTTTCTGTCGAGGCCTCTTTGCTTTATCAAAATCTTTTACAAAAAGACCTCCCTTTAGAAATCCGTCAATCGCTTCCAGGAGTCGCGTCATGAAAATTTGTCTCAATATGATTGTAAAAAATGAAGCTGAGGTGATTCAGCGCTGTCTTGCTTCTGTGATGAAGTTTATCGATTATTGGGTGATTTGCGATACGGGATCGACAGATGGAACGCAGCAGCTGATCCTTGAACAGCTGCAGCATATTCCGGGAGAGCTTCATGAGCGTCCCTGGGTCAATTTTGCGCATAATCGCAATGAGGTGTTATCCCTTTCTAAAGACAAGGGGGATTACATCCTCCTCATGGACGCCGATGAATGGCTAGATTATCCCTCCTCGTTCTCCTTGCCCCGTCTGACAAAGGATGTCTATGGCATTATCTACCGTTCAGGCGGCATCGATTTTCAAAGGGGATTTCTTCTGAACAATCGTATTCCTTGGGTTTGGGTCGGCGCTATTCATGAAGAGCCTCAAGCTCCCATCAAAACATCGGCAGGTTTTATTCCCGGCATCGTCTCGATCTGCACGCAAGAGGGGCATCGTTCTCAAGATCCAGAAAAAATTCAAAAAGATCTTCGCACTCTTCAACAAGCTCTCGCCCAAGAACCCAATCATCCTCGGTATGTTTTTTATCTTGCCGAGGCGCATCTTCTCTTAGATCAAAAAGCTGAAGCCCTTCAGCGCTACGAACAAAGAGTCGCGCTCGGCTCCCCCGCTCAGGAAGTTTTTTGGTCTCTCTATCAAATCGCCCAACTTCAGCAGCAACTAAACTACCCTTCGGACATCTTTTTGCGCAGCTATTGCACCGCTTTTCAATACCGACCTTCCCGCATCGAGCCCCTCTTTTTTCTCATCAACCACTATCTGGCCATCCAATGTCCCTACTTGGCCTATCTTATAGCCAAAGAAGCCGTTGCGATCCCTCTTCCCAGCGATGCGCATTACGTTCAGCCATGGATGTACGAATGGGGCGTTCCTTTACAGTTCGTCAAAAGCGCCTATGCCATCGGCCGAACACATGAAGCTAAAAAAGCCTGCAAACGTCTTCTATCCACTCCCTCCCTTCCAGAACAATATCGCCCCGATATTTTAACCGTTTTTCACTCATGAGAGGTTGGGGCTCCGCCCCAAACCCCGCTAAAGGACTTCGTCCTTTAGAATCCTTTTTGCTTTTGTATTAATATGAAGGAAGTGTGTTTTTTTTAACTTTATTTTGCAGAAGTGTTATAAAAAATTTTGTTTTTATCAGAAATGAAACGGATGTTATTTAGGTGGTTTATGAGATATGTAGTTGTTGAAAAGCAAACAAATAAGATAGTTAATGCTATTGAGTGGGATGGAATATCTCCATGGGAGCCTCCTTCAGGAACTTATGCTGTTCCTAATAACACTCTTGATATTGGCTTTATCTACGTAGCAGATTAATTATTTTACAAAAACAAAAAGGATTCTAAAGGACGAAGTCCTTTAGCGGGCTTGGGGCGGAGCCCCAAAAAAAAGCTGATGAGTTAAGCATAGCGGATGATTAAATTGCCGCCTTGTTTTTCGATGGGGGCGAGGATGATGCCTTGTTCTACGCAGCGCAAGAGTTTTTCTTGGAGTCGTTTTCGGGCCATGCTTTTATTTTTTTGCGCTGTTTTTTCGAGGCCTGCTACCCGGATGAGATAATCTTCATCGACGGAGATGGATTTATTGTTGTCGTTGTGCTGAGCCTTGCGGGCTTGGAGCCAGGCAGCGACGGAGATGACCTCGGCGTGGAGTTTTAGGGTGGCGTTTTTAAACCGAGCTCCGACGAAGGCGAGCTTTTCATTTTGAAGAGCGGGGGCATTGAAGACGGAAAGGGTAATGGCCTGAGGGTATTCTTCTTTTTCTCCGATTTTGTTGTGAATCTCGATGAGGCGGATTTCGATCGACTCGATGGTTTGCTTCCCTTCTTTGGAGGTATTTTTTTTCCGTGAATAGATCATTTTGGTGTTTTCTAGAGCGCGCAGATGTTCGTAAAACTCGATTTTTTCTTGGTTTTGGAACCGAGCTTCCCGATTGGGATAGCAAAGCCTCATGAGCTCTGTCATCTGACACGTGAAGGTAAATTGCCTTAATTCATTGGCCAATTTCCAAGCGGCCATGTGGATTTTATGAAGAACCCCGCGAAGCCGGTCGGCGACAATGGCCGCGATCCTTTCGGCTTCTTCGTGAGATGAGGCTTGAAGACGGTGCTCGAGAGTGATCGTATGGCCTGAAGAATCGGGAGTGGAAGATTTGATGATATAAGACGTCGTGCCTTCTTGCCAGATGAGCTCTGGATTGGAGAGGAGTTTGGGTAGATGGTAGAGCTTGTCGGAGATCGTCCTGCTGATGCCGAATTCAATATTGGAATCAATCGTTTTGTAAAAATTGTCTTCGATTTTATTTTTATCGGTTAAAATGGTTTCAACGGCTTTTTTTACTTCATATTGAGAAGCTGTCATGAAATTCGTGACGGGTTCATCATCCTCGACGATCACGGGGGTGAGTTTGTATTCTTCATGATCGATCATGAGATCCTCCAATTTTTCCTAAGGGAACCATTCTATTAGACGTTTCTAGTTTGACTCGAAGAGAAGGTATTTCCGGAGCGGCTGAAAGACACCCAGACTCATCTTTTTTCAGGATGCGAGTGGGAAGGATCGCTGTAAAATTCGATTTTACGTGGCGGAAAATGACATCTTTGCTCGAATCCATCTCTTCTTGTTTGCTTTTTTCTAAATTGACTTGCCAGCGAACGCCATCTGTGATGGCCGATGAGCCCCGCGCTGCAGCTTGATCCGTGTTTAAACCGGAAACTCCCCCTTTATTCATGTGATGGCCGAAAATGATGGTGGGATTGCCTTTGAGCTCGAGCGAGAGTTTTTCTAAAAGAGCGATAAATTGCGTAGCGGCAGCGTTATCTGTTTCTGCGTCCATCCCGATAAAGCGGGAAATGGGATCTAAAATGATGCATGACCATCCTTCTTCAGGCTCCGATCGCTTGAGGCTTGCGAGCAAATTGTTGAAAAAAGGAGTCGGGAGTCCTTGGTGGATGAAAGCTGCATCAATCCCGGAAAAAGCCATGGGAGCGATTCGCTCCATCGCAGCTAAAAGAGGATCTTTATCGAAAAAGACAAACTGATCGCTTTTCAATCGCTGAAGAAAATGTTTGGAGATTTTTCGCAAAAGACGATGAATATCGGAAAAATTGTTTTCTCCCAGTCCTAAAAACACATGCCCCGGTTTTTCGATCGGAAAGACATCAAGCCAAGGATGTCCGGTCGCTAAAGAGAGCGCCAGCTGGGCTAAAGCGTGCGTTTTCCCCACGCCGCCAGCTCCGACCAGCATCGCTAAAATCCCTTTGCGCAAAAAAGGTTTTTGGATCTTTCCCTCTTCGACATTGATGAGCCTTGGAATATCCGGCGCTTCTTCGAGCAGAAAATTGACGGGTAGATCTGAGATGAATTTGATGTGCAAGGGATCTGTGGAGACGCTGAGCGCTTTTTCAAATTGTTCAGCCTTTTTGATCTGTCCTTTGATCTCTTCCGCCTCTTCAGACAATTGCTGAAGAAGCTGCTCTCTTGCAGTTTTGCCATCGGGCAAGGAAGGAGAAGTTTCTAGTTCTTTTTGTAATTGGTCGATCTCTCTTTCTAAAGAAATCAGCTTGTCTCGAAAAAACGAAGTTTTATGGGATTGCTGGAACGAGGCGAAGGTATGCCCCTCTGGAATAGGCTGTTTATGATATTTAAGGCCGGCTTTTTGACAAAAAGAGGCCAATTCCGTTTCTTTTTCTTGCGCAATCGCGTATCCGATGCCTGTAAAAAAAGCCCCAAGTTCTTGGAATTTTTGTTTTAGGGGGCGTAAATTTCGATCAGCCAAGATCAGTAGATAATACATAGACGATTCTCCTGCTTGGAGTGTAGTCGGATTGTACATTTCATGAAACGGTTATATTGCCTTTTAAAGATTTTTTTTATTTTTTATTTGCTGTTTTTGTGGAAAAGAGAGATATGTGGTTTGAAGTGTCATTTGTACAGAACTGAGGGGTCGAGCCAGTGCGATCGCGTAAATCAACAAAAAAAAGAAGAAAGCCGCTCCACGAGGCTGCTCTGCCGTTTTGTCTTCTTTGGATGAGCTGCTCTTTTTTATACGCAGAGGAAAAAGAGGCTTTGGAATCGATGGCTCTTTTGACTGAAGAAGCTCCTTATTCTATTGAAAAGATGTTGGAGAAAGAGCCTGTCGTAGAAGCTGAACCTTTGACGGAAGAGTCTTTAGCAGAACTGCTTTCCATTTCGGAGCATACGCTGTTAAGCGGGGAAGAGATCGCTGCATCCACGACGGCAGGATGGTTTCCTGACCGGATCAATTGGTCGACTAAAAAGAAAGTGCAGCCTCCGCCTATTCCTTTGGCTGCAAAGCCGACGCGCAGTTTGCGAGTGACTGTCGATGCGCTTTATTTCAAGCCGATTCAAGACAGCTTAAAATATGCCCAAACAAATTCGATGTCCTTTTCTCCTCCCGGCAATAATATTGGCCAGGAGTTTACCTATGAGCCGGGAGTCCGAGGCGCTTTAACGATTCCTTTTCGTTATGATGATTGGGATCTTTGCGCGGCTTATACCTATTTCCATCCGACGATGCCGACCGTGCATAAAACGGATGAGAATCAATATTTATTCATGGTGCTGACCCAATCTTTTTTCCCTCAGGTCAATAACTTTTCCAATGTGCAGTGCGGAGAGGTCATAGGCAATTGGCGTTTAAAGATGGATACGCTGAATCTTGAACTCAAGCGGGTTTGTCTTGTCAGCCGCTCTTTTTTAATAAAGCCTATTATCGGCATTCAGCTGACTGAAATCAAACAGCGCACTGTTGTTCATTATGGCAATTTTTGGATTGTCAACGGGGGGATATTCCCGCAGGGCGATCCGATTCCTATTTTGAATGCCCAAAAAATTATCAGCGCAAACGAAGTCTATGGCGTTGGACCTGAATTCGGCGCGGAAATGAGTTTTTTGATCCCCAAAAATTTCCGCCTCTTTTTAAAGAGTGTGTTTGCTTGCATGTTTGGCCGATTCAACACTACGATGAAATATACTGAAAATTTGGGAACGGTATCCGACGGTCAGATCCCTCAAACTCTTATCACAACTCCTTATCCCTATGACCAGGTTCTTAAAGTGAATGTCGCAGGCTCTTTTACGATGGTGCAAATCCAGGGGGCTTTTGCCAAAGAATTTAGATTAGGCAGAAAAGGATCCGCCGAAATTATGCTTGGTTGGGAAACCCAATTTTGGTGGAATTTAAGCCGAATGAATGGATTTAACCAGCCTAGCTTGACCTCTTTGGGCTCAGATATGAGTTTGCAGGGGCCTTTCGCTCGAGTAGAATTGAATTTTTAAATTGTGTGTAACCGTTACACTGAATTCACTTGTTGACACATCTGTTGATTCGCAGTAGAATCGGGGATTAACCACAGAAAAGTGCATCATGCGCACCTATGTTTTTTGTTCTTTTAAGGGAGGAACGGCAAAAACGTCCTCGTCTCTTCATATGGGCGCTTGCCTTGCAAAATACCATCAAAAACGGGTTCTCTTAATTGATTTTGATAGCCAGGCGAATTTATCTACAGGTCTAGGCATTGGTCCTGATAGTTTAGAAACCCTGGTTCCGGTGTTGAGAGGGCAGAAAAAAGCGGCCGAGGTCATTCAGCCCACCTGCATTCGGGGCCTTGACGTCATTGCGGCCAATACATTTTTAGATGGCATTGAATCAAGCTCTCCCTTGGTTGCCGACCTTTATGCTCATGAACGTCTTCGGAAAGCTTTGGTTGGGCTTCCTTACGATTTTTGTTTGATCGATACCCCACCCTCTTTGGGCTGGCTGACTCAGTCCGCCTTTTACGCGGCAGAGGGAAGCATCATATGCGCCGTCCCTGAGCCTTATTCGATTCTCGCCATGAACCGTCTCAAAGAGTACCATACAGCCATTCAAGAAAGGCATCCTTTAACCAATGCGGGTGTCATCATTACGTTTTGGGATGAAAGGGGCGCTGCCAATGGCGTCTTCATGCAGGCGATCCAACAATCTTTTCCTAACTTGCTCTATCAAGCTAAAATCAGAAGAGATATTGCCGTCAATCGGGCGATTCTGCAGGGCAAGCCTGTCATTGAAACGGAAGAAAAGTCGAGAGCTTCTCTTGATTATCAAGAGCTAACAAGAGAATTTTTGCAAAGGCTCTCTTTATGAAAACGAAAGATTTAGCTGTCGCTTTTTTGCAAAAAAACCAAGCGCCCACTTCTTTGCCTCCGCCCACTTCTCCCGGGATCATTAATGCGTTTCATTCCCTTTTTTCTGTCCAAGAGCTGCATGCAGAAGAAGATCAGGCGATAGAAGCGATTTTACGAGCAGGCGTGGAGATCGACGTTCCTTTGGAAGGAATAGAAACTGACGCGCATGAGGTCAAGCGGTTAACAAAGGAACTGCGCGCCATTCGCAGACAAGAACTTGTTTTGATTGGCGAGCGAGTATCCGCTGCGCGCGAAGTGTTTAAAAAATATAAAGATCGATCTTTTCGAGATTGGATGCAGTTGACATTTGGATCTTTTAAAACGGGGTACAATTATCTCGCCTTTTACGATCTTTATGTCTCTGTGCCGGAAGAAATTAAAATGCGTCTGAAAGACATGCCGGCCAAGGCGGTTTATGTCCTCGCTTCTCATAGAGCTCCTCTCGATAAGAAAATTGAAGTAGTCAAAAACCATTCTCGACAAACGGCCCAGACGCTAATCTCTGTGATTCGGGATACGTTGGGCTCTTCTCGCAAAATGACTCGCAAAATGTCGAATGATTTGATTCTCTCTTCTCTTGAAAAGGGTGCAGTTCTCCTTTCCCCTGAGAATTTACATGCGGAACATCGACGCAGATTGCTTTCTTTGATTGATCATTTATCTGATTTAGTTGAATTATCTAAGAAGTTTTTGTCTTCCGAAGACTAATATCTAATCATTTCTTTGTCTTTTCTGTTTTGACTAATTAATTTATTTTTTTTATACACCAAAAAAGTTGATGTGTATTTTTTTTGGCTTTGTTCGTTTTTTAAAGTTTTTTCCATAATTGCATGCGTTTTTATTTATTCTTTGGTTTCGATTGGTTTTTGGAAAATTCTTGCAAATTGACAATGTATTAATTCGATTACTTTTTTCGTAAAATATAAATAAAACTGTTTCTTAGTTTGTTTTATTCTTTTCTAAATTTTTTCATTTCAAGGGTAAAATAATGAGTCACCAAATTCCTGCTTCTCCACCTCCCACAGGTCCAGCTCATTTTCTCATTCAGACAAATAGTGGATCCGTTTCTGTTTCCGGCGCTTTTTCTCTTTTGGGAGTTTCTCCTATCACGACCTTTGTCAGCGGTTCGGCTACTATTTTTATTAGTGGAACGGGAGGCAGTGGTTCTTCTTTGACCTTCGACGCTGATTCTGGATCTGCCTCTGCTGTTGGTGGTATTTTAAATATTGCGACAGACCACGGGTTTATCCATTCGACAGCGTCTGGCAATACCGTGACAATCCATTCCGACGTCGTGAGTGTGCCTTATGGAGGCACGGGGGTTTCTGACTTTTCTCCTCCAAACGGTGTTCTTTATGGCAGGGGGACCAATTCAGTCGGGTTTACGTTTGCCGGAGTGAATGGCCAGGTGCTCCTTAGCGCTTTAGGAAATCCTCCAAAATTTGGTTTTATTACCTCTTCCGCTCACACTTTAACGTTTAGCTATGGGCCTTGGGGCTTGAATATTGAGGTTGTCAATGGCGGCGGACTAACTGTGTTAGCCAATCAGGGAAGCGCGACTCCAATTGGTAATATGCTCAGTATTTTGGGATCTGGTCTCATCCTTACAGTGGGAACGACCTCGATTTTAAATATTCAGCTCAATACGAACAACTCATTTTTTAATCCCTTGAAAGTGAGATACGGCGGTACAGGCCGAACGGTTTTGACGACATCCGGTGTTCTTCTGGGCGAAGGTTCTAACGATGTAAATGTTACAGATCCAGGAACAGATGGTCAGGTTCTTATCGCTTCTTCCGTAGGAGATCCAGTTTTTGGAACGATCGTTTCATTGGGGGGGACGCTGACTTTTAGTGTCGGAAACAATTTTTTGAGCATCGATGTCAATGCTTCAGATTTCACCTATTTTAATCCCCTTCCAGTTCCGTACGGCGGTACGGGGCTTACAGTATTAACATCTTTTGGTGTCTTAATTGGAGAGGGGCAGAATAATGTTGATGTCACAGACCCTGGAACCGATGGCCAGGTGCTTTTGGCTGCCTCTGGCGCTGATCCTGTTTTTGGAACGATCACATCATCTGGCGGGACATTGACTTTTTTCTTTGGCCCAAATTCGATGAATATCGATGTAGCCATTGACGGCTTTACCATTCCCACTCCCTTGCCTGTAAATATGGGGGGAACTGGGCTGACACTTCTCACAGCTTTTGGCGTGCTCATTGGCGAAGGACAGAATAATTTAGATGTGACGGCGCCTGGAACCGATGGCCAGATGCTTTTGGCTGCAACAGGCGGAGATCCAGCCTTTGGAACGATCACTTCATCCGGCGGCAGCCTGACTTTTGTGTTTGGGCCGAATTCTATCAATATTGAAGTGGCCTCAAGCGGATTTACGCTTCCTAATCCTTTGCCTGTTACCATGGGGGGAACTGGGCTTACTCTTCTCACTTCTTTCGGAGTGCTCATCGGCGAAGGACAAAATAATTTAGATGTGACAGCGCCTGGAACCGATGGTCAAATGCTTTTAGCTGCAACAGGCGGAGATCCAGCCTTTGGAACGATCACTTCATCCGGCGGTAGTCTGACTTTTGTGTTTGGTCCTAATTCTATCAATGTGGAAGTAGCCATCAGCGGATTTACAATTCCCAATCCTATTCCAGTTATGATGGGGGGTACTGGACTTACTCTTCTCACTTCTTTCGGAGTGCTCATCGGCGAAGGACAAAATAATTTAGATGTGACGGCGCCTGGAACCGATGGCCAAGTGCTTTTGGCCGCAACAGGTGGAGATCCAGCCTTTGGAACGATTACTTCAAGTTCTCTTACTTTTACATTCGGTCCGAATACGTTGAATATCGAGGTTCCTGCATTAGCAGGTTTTACTTTTCCCAATCCTTTACCAGTCACAATGGGTGGGACAGGGCAAACTTTATTAACAGCATTTGGCGTGTTGGTTGGCGAAGGATCGAACAATGTGAACGTGACGGCGGCTGGAACAAATGGCCAGATGCTGATCGCTTCGACAGTCGGGGATCCAAAATTTGCAACCCTTACATCGAGCAGCGGAACCCTTTCGTTCTCCTTTGGAGCCAATTCGGTCAATATTGAGGTCAACGCGGTGGGCTTTACGTTCGCCAATCCTTGGCCTGTTACGGATGGCGGCACAGGACGAACGCTTTTGACAACGTATGGAGTGTTGGTTGGAGAAGGATCGAACAATGTGAATGTGACGGCAGCTGGAACAAACGGTCAGATGCTGATCGCTTCGACAGTCGGGGATCCAAAATTTGCAACGCTTACATCGAGCAGCGGAACGCTTTCGTTCTCTTTTGGAGCTAATTCGATCAATATAGAGGTCAACGCGGTAGGCTTTACGTTTGCCAATCCTTGGCCTGTTACGGATGGCGGCACGGGCCGCACGATTTTAACGACTTATGGCGTGTTGGTTGGCGAAGGATCGAATAATGTGAACGTGACGGCGGCCGGAACAAATGGCCAGATGCTGATCGCATCGACAGTCGGGGATCCAAAATTTGCAACGCTTACATCGAGCAGCGGAACGCTTTCGTTCTCTTTTGGAGCTAATTCGATCAATATAGAGGTCAACGCGGTAGGCTTTACGTTTGCCAATCCTTGGC
>JAJXYX010000031.1:48990-51392 GCA_021780355.1 bacterium
ATGGCGTGTTGGTTGGCGAAGGATCGAATAATGTGAACGTGACGGCGGCCGGAACAAATGGCCAGATGCTGATCGCATCGACAGTCGGGGATCCAAAATTTGCAACGCTTACATCGAGCAGCGGAACCCTTTCGTTCTCCTTTGGAGCTAATTCGATCAATATAGAGGTCAACGCGGTAGGCTTTACGTTTGCCAATCCTTGGCCTGTTACGGATGGCGGCACGGGCCGCACGCTTTTGACAACGTATGGAGTGTTGGTTGGCGAAGGATCGAATAATGTGAATGTGACGGCAGCTGGAACAAACGGCCAGATGCTGCTTGGCTCGTCCACTGGAGATCCTGCCTTTGCGACGATTACGTCGACAGGCGGAACTCTGACGTTTACGTTTGGTCCGAATTCTTTAAATATAGATGTTCCTGCGCTAGCTGGCTTTACGTTTGCTATTCCTCTTTCCGTAGGCTCTGGAGGCACTGGACAAACGCTTTTGACCACGTATGGCATTTTGATTGGCGAAGGATCGAATAATGTAAACGTGACGGCGGCGGGAACGAACGGTCAGATGCTGCTTGGCTCGTCAACAGGCGATCCTGCTTTTGGAACGATCACGTCGACAGGCGGAACGCTGACGTTTACGTTTGGTCCAAATTCAATCAATATAGATGTCCCTGCGCTAGCTGGCTTTACGTTTGCTATTCCTCTTCCCGTAGGATCTGGAGGCACTGGACAAACGCTTTTGACCACGTATGGAGTGTTGGTTGGCGAAGGATCGAATAATGTAAACGTGACGGCGGCGGGAACGAACGGTCAGATGCTGTTTGGCTCGTCAACAGGCGATCCTGCTTTTGGAACGATCACGTCGACAGGCGGAACGCTGACGTTTACGTTTGGTCCAAATTCAATCAATATAGATGTTCCTGCGCTAGCTGGCTTTACGTTTGCTATTCCTCTTCCCGTAGGATCTGGAGGCACTGGACAAACGCTTTTGACAACGTACGGAGTGTTGCTTGGCGAAGGATCGAACAATGTGAACGTGACGGCGGCGGGAACGAACGGTCAGATGCTGCTTGGCTCGTCAACAGGCGATCCTGCTTTTGGAACGATCACGTCGACAGGCGGAACGCTCTCTTTTACGTTCGGTCCGAATTCGTTAAATATTGATGTCGCTAGTCCAGGAGGATTCCGTTGGTCCACGATTTCTACGAGCATTACGTTGCAACCTGGCAATGGATATCTTTGTATTGGATCCAATCCTTTAACGTTTGCTCTCCCCCCAGCTCCCGTGATTGGGACTGAAGTGGCTTTGGCCCTTTCTGGAGCCACAAGTTGGGAGATTGACTTATCTGGTTCGGAAGAAATTCGCTTTGGTTATTTAACAACCAGTGTAGGCGTTGGAGGCGGGTTGCAAAGTTCTTCACAAGGAGATGTGGTTTTCCTCGTCTGTTTTGACGCTGGATCTCCGCAGTGGCTTGTTGTGGATAGTATTGGAAATATACAAATATTTTAATTGAAATTTTTAAGGAAATATAAGAATGACAACTAATAACTCATGGAATACCCCGTACCTTACCTCGGATGGTCAGTTGCTGATTGGATCTTCGACAGGACGCCCTATTGCGGCCTTTCTAAGCTCTACCAGCCAAACTCTATCTATAGTAAGCGGACCGGGTAGTATTAATATTGATGTTTCAGCTGGATTATCTGTTCCTTTTGGGGGAACTGGGCGTACGATATTGACAAGCTATGGAGTTCTCTTAGGAGAAGGTACAAATAGTGTGAATGTCACAGCTGCTGGAACAAATGGCCAAGTGCTCATCAGTTCATCGACCGGAGATCCTGCGTTCTCAACCATTACATCAGTGGGTGGAACGATTACTTTCTCTTATGGTCCTAATTCACTGAATCTTGAAGTGACTTCGGATGTAGAGTTTGTGTACGTTGAGCAAGGGGGAACGGGCCGTACTGTTCTGACGACCTATGGCGTTATGCTCGGCGAAGGTTCTAACAATGTCAATGTGACAGATGCCGGAACAGATGGCCAAGTGCTCTTGGGCTCATCGACAGGCGATCCAGCTTTCGGAACAATTTCATCGCCCTTAGGTTCTTTGACATTAACTCCGGGCCACAATAGCTTGGCTGTTGATCTGACTGTCCCTGTGGCAGTGCAATTCGGCGGGACAGGTCAGACCATCTTGACGATGTATGGCGTTGTTCTGGGTGAAGGAACGAACAGTGTGAATGTCACAGCTGCTGGAACCAATGGCCAAGTGCTCATCGGTTCATCGACCGGAGATCCTGCGTTCTCAACCATTACATCAGTGGGTGGAACGATTACTTTCTCTTATGGTCCTAATTCACTGAATCTTGAAGTGACTTCGGATGTAGAGTTTGTGTACGTTGAGCA
>JAJXYX010000031.1:51492-90402 GCA_021780355.1 bacterium
AGGGGGAACGGGCCGTACTGTTCTGACGACCTATGGCGTTATGCTCGGCGAAGGTTCTAACAATGTCAACGTGACAGCTGCCGGAACTGACGGCCAGGTGTTAATCGGTTCATCAACAGGCGATCCAGCCTTTGGAACGATTACATCGCCCTTAGGTACCCTGACATTTGGAGTAGGGCATAACAGCCTCACTGCAGATTTAGTCGTGCCAGTGATCGTAGGTTTCGGAGGAACAGGTCGAACCACTTTGACGACGTACGGTGTTGTACTTGGAGAAGGCGCGAACAATGTCAATGTGACAGCCGCAGGAACGGATGGTCAGGTCTTGATTGGTGGTACATCTATTGATCCTGCCTTTACTACCCTTGCTTCTAGCAGCGGCAGTATCCAGTTCTCCCCTGGTCCTAATTCTTTAAGTATCGATGTTGTGGGCGGAGGTCTTCCTTGGATCTACACGACAACGAGCACTTACTTTACGAATAATACCGGGATTATTGCGAACAGCTCCACTCCGACTGTGGCTGTGCTGACCCTTCCTGAGACGGCTCCTCGCGGTTCTGTCATCAGGGTAAGCGGCATGGGAACTGGTGGATGGCAGATTGCTACAAGTCCGACTACGGCAGGCCAAGTGATTAACTTTGGCGATGTCGTATCAAGTAGCAGCACGCCTTTAGCGTCAACGGAAATAGGAGACGCTGTCGAGCTTCTTTGCGTAACGGCGAATCAGACATGGTTTGTCTTGTCTGCTCAAGGCAATCTGACAGTTACTTAAAAAATAACTTCGATTGCGCCCCGCTTTTATTTATTAAAATAGAAGCGGGGTTTTTCTTTTATTTGAATGACTTTGTAATATTTCTTTTTTTTGGTTATATGTATTTTTTCGATTGTAGTTCTCTATAATTACATTTTTTTATATCAAGGTTTCTTGTGGCTGAATTTAATAATTCTTGGAATTACGGTTATATTTTAAATCAAGATGGTTTGCTTTTGATCGGAGCTTCAAGCGGTAGCCCTCAAGCTTCTTTTCTGACTTCTTCTTCAGGCACTCTCTCTTATACGTTCGGTCCAGGTTCGATCAATATTGATGTGAATCTCAGCAGTTCATTTTTTAATCCTATCCAAGTGGCCTACGGCGGAACTGGTTTGACTTTGTTGACAACGTATGGCGTTTTGCTCGGAGAAGGATCGAATAATATTCATGTGACAGACCCTGGGACGAATGGGCAAACTTTAATTGCCTCTACGACGGGAGATCCGGCTTTTGCGACGATCACCTCTTCGGGCGGGACGGTCACATTTGCTTTTGGCCCCAATTCGCTCAATATCGAGGTAGGCGACTTTAATATAACATTTCCTGCTCTTTTATCCGTTAGTTCCGGAGGAACAGGTCAAACGGTTTTGACTCTTTACGGCGTGCTTTTAGGCGAAGGATCCAACCCCATTCATGTAACTGCTGCTGGGACGAATGGCCAGGTGCTCATTGCTTCAACAACAGGAGATCCTCAATTTTCTACGATTACATCGACAGGCGGCACATTAACGTTTACATTTGGAGCCAGTTCGCTCAATATCGATGTCAACCTGTCTGGCAATAGTTTTTTCAATCCACTCCAGGTAGGCTATGGGGGAACGGGTCTTACTGTAATGACCGCTTATGGCGTGCTTCTCGGCGAAGGATCCAATAACGTGAATGTCACAGCGGCTGGAACCGACGGACAGCTCTTTCTCTCCTCTTCAACGGGAGATCCTCAATTCAATACTCTTTCATCCCCCTTAGGCACGTTGACGTTTAGCGCTGGCCACGGCAGTTTAGGAATCGATTTGAATATCCCTGTCGCCGTGACTTCTGGCGGTACAGGACAAACTATTTTGACAAGTTTTGGTGTGCTGATTGGCGAAGGCATCAACAGTGTGAACGTGACAGCTGCCGGAACGAATGGCCAAATGCTCCTTTCCGCTACAGGCGGAGATCCTGCTTTCACTACGGTGACTTCTGCTAGCGGGACGCTTACATTTACCTTTGGACCTAATTCTCTCAATATCGATGTAGCTTATTTTAGCAATACCTTTTTCAATCCTCTGCAGGTTAGCTATGGAGGAACAGGTCGCACTGTGTTCACAGTTTCCGGAGTTTTGCTCGGTGAAGGAATTGATCCCATTAATGCAACAGCTGCTGGAACCGACGGCCAGGTCTTACTAGGTTCTTCAACAGGAGACCCTCAATTTAATACTCTTACTTCGTCGCTCGGCTCGCTAACTTTTAGCGTGGACCATAATAGTTTAAATATCGATCTGAATGTTCCGGTCTCTGTGGGATTTGGAGGAACGGGTCGTACGCTTTTGACGACCTATGGGGTTATGCTTGGCGAAGGTTCTAACAATGTGAATGTGACAGAAGCCGGAACCAATGGTCAGGTGCTTCTTGGATCCTCGACTGGCGATCCTCAATTTTCGACGATCACTTCGACGGGCGGCACGATCACCTTTACCTTTGGAGTGCATTCGTTAAATCTTGAAGTGAATTTGTATGGCAGCTCGTTCTTTAATCCTTTGCAAGTCACAAGCGGCGGCACTGGTCGCACAGCACTTACAACTTTTGGCGTGCTTTTAGGAGAAGGTTCGAATCCAATCAATGCAACGGCTGCAGGAACGGATGGACAGCTCTTGATCGGATCTTCCACTGGTGATCCGAAATTCAATACTCTGACATCGTCTCTCGGCACTTTGACGTTTAGCGTATCGCATGGTGGTTTGAATATCGATCTAGTCGTCCCTGTCGCTGTGGGATTTGGCGGCACGGGAAGGACGCTTCTGACCGCCTATGGCATCTTGATAGGCGAAGGTTCGAATGGGGTCAATGTGACTGCGGCTGGCACAAATGGCCAAGTCCTCATTGCTTCATCGACTGGAGATCCCAAATTCGCTACCATGACCTCGACGGGAGGCACGATCACGTTTACATGGGGCGTCAATTCTTTAAATCTTGAAGTGAATCTTTCCAGCTATTCATTTTTCAATCCGTTGCAAGTGAGTTACGGAGGAACAGGCCGCACTGTGCTTACTTCATTTGGCGTTTTGCTTGGCGAAGGATCGAACCAAATCAACGCTACGGCAGCCGGAACCGATGGACAGATGCTCATCGGGTCATCGACGGGGGATCCTAAATTTTCCACCATGACCTCATCTTTGGGCACGCTGATATTCAGCGCGAGCCATAATGGTTTAAATATCGATTTAAATATTCCTGTCGCAGTGGGGTTTGGCGGAATAGGTCGCACAGCGCTCACAGCTTTTGGCGTTTTGCTTGGCGAAGGATCGAATCGAATCAATGTGACCGCGGCTGGAACGAATGGTCAAGTTTTTATCGCCTCGAGTACGGGAGATCCTAAATTTTCTACGATCACCTCGACGGGAGGTACCCTTACTTTCGTCTCGGGGGTCAATTCGTTAAATATTGATTTAAATATTTTTGGACACACGTTTTTTAATCCTTTGCAGGTAAGCTACGGAGGGACAGGGCGCACTCTCTTGACGACTTTTGGCGTACTCATCGGCGAAGGCTCGAATGGGGTCAATGTAACGGCGGCTGGAACGAATGGACAAGTCCTTATCGCCTCGACGACGGGCGATCCCAAATTTTTTACGATCACGTCGAGTAATCAAACGCTCACATTTGGCTGGGGGGCCAATTCGTTAAATATTGATGTAGTAAACACTTCCGGTTTGGCCTTTCAAGGCAATAGCGGACTCGCCTCTCCCTCCGGAGGCGTATTAAATCTTTTGGGCTCTTCGCCGATTACGACGACAGGATCTGGAGCTACGGTAACGGTCCAATTAAACGTTGTGCCCGTTGGCAATGGCGGCACAGGATTGACGGTGTTGACCACTTTTGGCGTTTTGCTTGGCGAAGGGTCGAATAATGTCAACGTCACAGCTCCTGGAACCAACGGACAGCTTTTACTCGCCTCGACGACGGGAGATCCCAAATTTGCTACGATTAGCTCGACTGGAAATACCGTAACGTTTTCGTTCGGTCCTAATTCCTTAAATCTTGAGGCCTTGCCTAGCATTCCTATTCCTCTGCCTTTGTCTCTTGGAGGCACTGGCCGTACGGTGATGACGACGTTTGGCGTGCTGATTGGCGAAGGATCCAATGGTCTCAACGTCACAGCGCCCGGTACAAATGGTCAAGTGCTCATCGCGTCTTCGACAGGAGATCCAAAATTTGCCACGATTACTTCAACGGGGGGCACTCTCACCTTTACGGTTGGGGTCAACTCGTTGAACATGGATATCAACCTGTATAACAATACCTTTTTGAATCCGCTTCAAGTGGGCAATGGTGGTACTGGACGTACGCTGCTGACGACGTTTGGCGTTTTGCTTGGCGAAGGATCGAATAATATCAATGTGACGGCGCCAGGCACGAATGGGCAAATTCTTTTAGCTTCGACGACTGGGGATCCAAAATTTGCGATCCTCACTTCGACCGGAGGAACGGTCACTTTTATGGTCGGGCCTAATTCGCTCAATATTGAAGTGAATATTTTCACCAATACGTTTTTCAATCCTTTGCAAGTGGCCAACGGAGGTACGGGAAGAACGGTGCTGACGACCTATGGAGTGCTGCTTGGCGAAGGGTCTAATAACGTGAATGTAACCGCGGCGGGAACGAGCGGCCAGGTGTTGATTGCGTCTTCGACAGGAGATCCTAAATTTTCGACAATCACCTCGACGGGAGGAACTCTTGCTTTAAGTGTCGGCTTCAACTCGCTGAATATCGATGTGAACATCGCTGGCAGTACGTTTTTCAATCCTTTGCAGGTGGGCAACGGCGGTACGGGAAGAACTGTGTTGACGACCTTTGGCGTTTTGCTTGGCGAGGGGTCGAACGGCGTCAACGTAACGGCGGCGGGAACAAATGGGCAAGTATTGATTGGCTCGACGACAGGAGATCCCAAATTTGCCTCGATCACCTCGACGGGAGGAACTCTTGCTTTAACCGCCGGCTTTAACTCGCTGAATATCGATGTGAACATCGATGGCAGTACGTTTTTCAATCCTTTGCAGGTAGGCAACGGCGGTACAGGGAGAACTTTGCTGACAACCTATGGCGTGCTGATCGGCGAGGGGTCGAACGGCGTCAATGTCACAGCGGCGGGAACGAATGGGCAAGTACTCATCGGTTCAACGACAGGCGATCCTAGTTTTTCAACGATTACTTCGACAGGCGGCACTCTGACGTTTACGTTCGGTTCCAACTCGCTCAATATCGATGTCAATTTTACGGGCAGTACTTTCTTTAATCCCTTGCAAGTCAGCAACGGGGGGACTGGCAATACGGTCTTGACGACGTTTGGTGTACTCATCGGCGAAGGATCGAATAATGTAAATGTGACGGCGGCTGGAACGAATGGACAGATATTGATCGCCTCGACGACAGGAGATCCTAGTTTTTCGACGATCTCTTCGACTGGCGGCTCGCTCCTCTTTACATCAGGGCCTAACTCGCTCAATATCGACGTGAATCTAGCTGGCAACACATTTTTCAATCCGCTTCTCGTGGGCAATGGCGGCACTGGCTGTACGATATTGACTACGTTCGGGGTGCTTTTGGGCGAAGGTTCGAACAATATCAACGTGACGGCAGCTGGAACCGATGGGCAAGTCTTGATGGGTTCTTCGACAGGAGATCCTCAGTTCAGTACGATCACATCTTCTTTGGGCTCCTTAGCTTTTACGGCAGGTCATGGCAGTTTAAATATCGATATCAATGGGGCTTTGAACCCTGAATTCGGGGGAACTAATCGGACGATTCTTACAGCTTTTGGCATTCTTTTGGGAGAAGGATCTAATGGTGTGAATGTCACAGCGGCGGGTACGAATGGCCAGGTGCTCATCGCCTCGACAACTGGGGATCCTCAATTTGCGACGATTTCTTCTACGGGAGGAACGATTATTTTTTCTTCTGGCCCGAATTCGCTGAACCTCGATGTCAACATTGCCGCCAGCACATTCTTTAATCCTCTCCAAGTGGGCAATGGCGGGACGGGGCGCACGCTCTTGACAGCCTACGGCGTACTCATCGGCGAAGGTTCGAAGAACATCAATGTCACGGCGGCTGGCACGAATGGCCAGGTGCTTGTGGCTTCGACAACGGGTGATCCCAAATTTGCTACGATCACCTCGACGGGCAATACGATGGTTTTCACCGCGGGATTCAACTCGCTCAATATCGATGTGAACCTTGCCGCCAGTACGTTTTTTAATCCTGTCCAAGTGGGCAATGGAGGTACGGGACAAACGCTTTTGACGACATATGGCGTGCTCATCGGCGAAGGATCGAATAGCGTGCATGTCACAGCGGCGGGTACGAATGGCCAGGTGCTCATCGCCTCGACAACTGGGGATCCTCAATTTGCGACGATTTCTTCTACGGGAGGAACGGTCCTTTTGGCTTTTGGTCCGAATTCGCTCAATATCGACGTGAATCTAACCGGAAGCAGCTTTTTTAATCCTTTGCAAGTCGGCAACGGAGGCACTGGCAATACGATTTTGACCACCTTTGGCGTACTGGTGGGCGAAGGCTCTAATAGCATTCGTGCGACCACGGCCGGTACCAATGGTCAGGTGCTGCTCGCAGCGACAAATGCAAATCCTGCCTTTGGAACGATCACCTCTTCGGGCAATACCGTGACTTTTTCTTTCGGGCCCAATTCGCTGAACATAGAATCTATCGATATTGATTTTGCTTTTGTGAATCTCGGCGGAACGGGACGTACAGTTTTGACCACTTTTGGTGTTCTCCTTGGCGAAGGATCGAACAATGTGAACGTGACAGCGGCAGGAACGAACGGTCAAGTCTTGCTCGCAGCGACGGGAGCCGATCCGAAATTTTCAACGATCACCTCTACGGGAAGTACGATTGCCTTGACTGTGGGACCCAACTCGCTCAATATCGATGTCAACCTTTCGGGCAGCACCATTTTCAATCCCGTGCAGGTGTTTAATGGAGGCACTGGACAAACTGTTCTCACAACATTCGGCGTGCTGATCGGGGAAGGTTCGAATGATGTGAATGTGACGGCAGCCGGAACGAATGGACAAATGCTTCTCGCAGCCACAGGCTCCAATCCGGCGTTCGCAACGATTACGTCTACGGGCAATACGGTCACGTTTACCTTCGGAGCCAATTCGTTAAATATTGATGTTTTGCCGACAGCGAACGTAGTGCCAGTAGGAACTGGAGGCACGGGCCGTACGATTCTCACGACCTATGGCGTACTTCTCGGCGAAGGCTCAAACAACGTTAATGTCACCGCAGCCGGCACCGACGGGCAGGTATTGATCGGTTCCTCGACGGGAGATCCTCAATTTAGCACTATCACGTCCGCTTTAGGATCTTTGCTATTGACGGGAGGCCATAACAGTTTAAACATTGATCTCAATGGCGCTGTGAATGTGGAGTTTGGCGGGACGAATCGAACGGTTTTGACGACGTTTGGCGTTTTGGTTGGCGAAGGGTCGAATAGCGTGAATGTAACGGCTGCAGGGACGAATGGCCAGGTTCTGCTCGCGGCAACAGGAGCTGATCCCAGATTCGGAACGATCACTTCGAGTGCGGGTACGCTTTCCTTTACGTTTGGAGCCAACTCCATCAATATTCAAGTCAATTTAGCCGGAGTGATCATTCCTTCTGGAAGCGGCGGCACTGGACGGACAATTTTGACGACCTTTGGCGTGTTGATTGGCGAAGGCTCTAATAATGTCAACGTCACGGCAGCGGGAACGAATGGTCAAGTGTTGATTGCAGCGACGGGCGCTGATCCTAAATTTTCTACAATTACTTCGGCGGGCGGAACCCTTACATTTACCTTTGGGGTCAATTCGCTGAATATGGAAACGTCCTTTACCACCAGTACGTTCCTTAATCCTCTGCAAGTGTCTTATGGAGGAACTGGGCGTACGATTTTGACCACGTTTGGTGTGCTCATCGGCGAAGGGTCGAACCGTGTGAACGTGACGGCAGCAGGAACGAACGGGCAAATGCTAATCGGCTCGACGGGCGCGGATCCTAGATTTGCGACGATCACCTCTTCTGGAGGGACTGTTCTTTTTACAGCAGGTGCGAATTCCCTCAATCTCGAGACTTCTACGGCAGCGGCGTCTTATAGCATAATCCGGGTGACCGCCGGCACGACGGCCATCACTTCAAGTTTTGCTTATTATTCCGTCGATTCCAGCGGAGGTACGGTGACGCTCAATTTCCCAAGCAGCCTCACTTCGAATTATTTTTGGACTGTCAAAGATAGTACAGGTTACTCATTCATCAACCCGATCATCATAACAACGTCCGGAGGAACGCTGACGTTTGATGGAGAGACGTTATTTAACTTAATCAATCCATATGGCGCTCTAAATATTATTTATAACAGTAATAGCTCGGCTTATGAGATTTTTTAAATGAATTTTTTCGGATAAGGTTTTTGTATATGGCTTATAATAGCGGCAGTTTTAGTTTATTTTCTCAAACTGGGTTCACGACGAGTACGCAAATTTATGGCCAATTGATTAAGCCGAAGATTTCGCCTCCAGCTGGGGTGCAGTATACCAACGTTTATGCTAGTTTTTTAGCTCCCTCGGTGCAAAATCGTGCAATTAAAAATGTCTATGGGCTCTCTGTCGGATTGACGATGAACGCTGCTAGCAAAAGAGTGGGCAATGCGTATTCCTTATTTATCCAGCCCCCTTCTGTTTCCTCGGGTACATTGACCAACGTGTACTCCCTGTATGTGACTGATCCTGTCAATAGCGGCGGTTCAGCTTTTGGCCAGCAGTTGTATTCTGCTTATATCGGAGGGGCTACGGGGATCGGGACGGCATCTCCGAAGAATGCTTTAGATGTAGCAGGTCCTGTGGCGGTAGGGACCTATGCTGGAGTGATTCAATCTCCAGGCAATAGCGGGATGCTCGTCAGCGGCGGCGTCGCAGTAGGGACAACGACCCCGACTTATCAATTCGATGTTGAGGGGTTGATCAATACGCTTGAAATCTTGGCTCCAGCTACAACGATCAATAACCAATCTATGTATCTTGCGCAAGGGACTGATCAGGGCTACGGCGTGGGTCTCCCTGGTACCAATTTGACGTTGAGCACCACCAACACCCTTGCATTCGACACGGCTGCAAATGTGATTGCCTCGAGCAAAGGTTTTTCTGGGGGTATTTTTGATGGCCGCTATATTTACATGGTGCCGTACAATAATGGAGCTTACTATGGTCAAATTACAAGATATGATACGTTTGGTAATTTTTCCTCCTCTTCTAGTTATGCTGTATTTAACACAAGTGTTTTGAATGCTAATGACATTGGATTTTCGACTGCTAGTTTCGATGGCAGGTATGTGTATTTTATGTCTTATACAAACGGATCAGTTTTTACATCCCGGATCATAAGATATGATACGACGCAATACTTTACAGTGACATTTAGCTACAGCACATTTGCTGTGGGGGCCCAGGGTGTAGTTGGGGATAAAAGAGGATATAAGAGTTCCTTTTTTGATGGGAAATATGTGTATTTTATTGCAGAGGGCCTTGAAGGGATTACCTATTTTGGCACCATTTTGCGATATGATATCTCGCAACCTTTTACGAGTGCGTCGAGTTATGTTGTGTTCGATACGACATTGGTCAACGTCAACAGTCGGGGTTTTTTCGGCGCAGCTTATGATGGCCAATATCTGTATTTGGCTCCTTACCTTCAAAGCTCTGGAGTCCCTTCCGGCCTCGTTACGCAGTTTGATACGACTCAATCTTTTTCAGTCTCTACGAGTTATCGTACATTCGATTTGACTTTAGTCAATTCTAATTGCGTAGGGTTTCAAGGAGCTGTTTTTGATGGGAGATTTATCTACTTTTGCAATTCGAGTTTTAATTATTTAACCAGATACGACACATTTGCTTCCTTTTCCTCGAGTTCCAGTTATCAAGTCATGAACATAGGCGTTGCCAATTCCTGGGGCGGGGGGTTTGATGGAAGATACCTCTATTTGGTAGGTCCCAGTTTGATTACCCGCTATGACTCGAGTCTTCCTTTTACCTATGGAACAAGCTATAGCTCATTGACAATTACAAATAGCTTTTCTAGAGGAACTTGTTTTGATGGAGCCAATATGTATTTCTTTTCAGGAGCGACAAGCTCGGGAATCGTGACTAAAATGCCGGCTAATCCCGGGCCTCCTGCAACAGCTCTTGCTATTGGTTATTCCGTAGGCAACTTTACTGTGACGGGGAATTTGTCTTTGATAGGAAATACAGATGTTGTAGCGACGAGCGGAAGCGGCACATTGTGTCCTACCTTAAGTTCTGGTTTTTTAGTAGTGAATATCAATGGAACGAATCAACGTATTCCTTATTTTTAGGGTTTTTATCTATGGGTTATAATGCAAACGGTCTATCCCTGTTTAACCAAAATTCTTCGGCTGCGAATCTTTATGTTACGCACAATAATACGGTGTTTTATAGACCGCAGGCTGCTTTTGGGTGGACCTCAGCTTACGGTCAATCGATCTCTCCGCTTTTATTGACGACTTCCGCAGGGACAGTTTCTTTTGCTTATGGGCAAAAGATTTTCGGTTCGATCAGCTCAAGTTCTACGATTTCCAATGTTTATGGGCTCAATGCCAGTGTGAATATCACAGGAGGAACTGTTTCGAGCGTTTATAGTTTATATGTTACTGCTCCAACGCAAACGGCAGGATCGATTGCTAATAATTATACAGCTTACTTTGGATTGCCCACGGTAGGTGCAAACCAAGGCGGCGTGGGCATGGGGACTACGACGCCAACGAACGCTTTAGATGTTTATGGCGGTATGTCCTTGGGCAGTTTTGCAGGGTCCCAAACGATCTCTTTTGGCATCGTCGCTGTCGGCGGCCTTGTGGCGACCACTCCTTACATGGGAGTGGGAACTCCTCATCCTACTTTTTATACAGACATTCAAGGGACGATGCAAGCTGGTGCGGCTTATGGATGGATGCCGATGGGGATCCAACAAAAAGGCACGCTATCTCAAGGATGGAATTCTTTGGGCGGAGGCACTGTTGGCAATAGTAAACAGATCACTACTCTTTCGGTGTCTATTTATACTCCGCAGCTCATACAACCATTTGGTATTAGCTTCGGAAATAACTGGAGTTCAGCTGGATTTGATGGGCGATATGTTTATTATGCTCCTTCGCAACTTTTAAATGATACTTATCCAGGTAATTTTATTAGATATGACACCACATTACCTTTTACCGTCTCGACTAGCTATTCTTATTTTAATATGACGATCGTGAACAGCAATTGCACGAACATTTTTGGCGGTTGTTTTGACGGCAGATATATTTATATGTGCACGTATGATACGTCTTTTTTAGTCGCTAACTATCTTTTTATAAGGTATGATACATGGTCTACCTTTAATCAAGTTTCTAGTTATTCTACTTTTGATGTCAGGCTAGTCAATAGCAGTTTGAATATATTGATTTCTCCCATATTTGAAGGTTCTTACATTTATTTTGGATCTCTTTTAGCTACCGCAGTGGTTCGCTATTCCATCGATTCCCCTTTTACATCCTCATCCAGTTATCAAGTTTTTTATGTTTCTAGTCTTGTGTCGGGCATGCAAAACGTTCAGACTCTAGGTTGCGATGGGAGATACCTTTATATAACAGGACAAGGGAGTCATACGAGCAATTTTATTGTTTCGTATGATATAACAAAGGATTTTAGTTCGCTTTCTAGTTATTCTAGTTTTAGTCTTTTTAATATAAATGGGTTTTATGCTGATTTGTTTCAGGGGATGGCTTTTGATGGAAGATTTATGTATTTTGCTCCTTTAGGTAATTATTTGGGTTTTTTCAGCGGCCAGCTTTTGAGATATGATACAACCCTTCCATTTACCTCTTCGACAAGCTATGCATTTGTTGATATGCAAGGTTATCAAGGATATAATAATACAGGTTGGCGAGGGATTTTTTTTGATGGCAGATATATATATGTTATCCCCTCTGACAACGGCTTAGCATTAGGATTGGGTGTTCTGGCGCAATATGATACACTATTACCCTTTAGCATCACCATAGGGTTTACTTTTTTACAGTTTCCTGCAGTAAATAGTAATTTGATCTCTTTTTCAGGGGCTGTTTATGATGGGAACTACGTTTATTTGCCGCCTAATTTTTATCAATGGATCATTCGTATTGATGCCTATCGAGGCTATCCATTATCTAGCTTATTTGCTTCGAATCAGGCATCGAATGGTTTTACTTTAGCCACGGGCATTACCAATCCGACGTTCTCGCCTACCGTGTCGGCGGGGACGATACAAATCCCGTCTCTTCCTGTTGGTTATATCATTTTGCAGTCAGCGCCGTATGTATTTCGTAAAATTCCTTATTACAATTAAATAGTTGGTACGTTATGGCATATAATGCAGGAGTTTCTACTTTATTTAATAAACCAGTGAATACGAATTCGGCTTATGCTGACAGCATAAACCCAACATTTTCGTTTTCTGGCAGTATTAATTCTTTGTTTGGTACGTATATTGATCCCATTATTAATATCAATTCGACAGGATCGATTGTTAATTTATACTGTCAATCTGTGACTCCAACCATCAACATAGGCTCTGGAACGATTACTCAATTGAATGCTGTCAATGTCATCGGCCCTCAGGCTTTAGCTGGGAATATCTCAAATGCCTATTCTTTATATGTCAATCCCTTTAGCGGTTCAGGAACTGTTTTGAATAATTTCACGGCGTATTTTGAAGGATCGGTCGGAATTGGCACGACCACTCCGGTGAGCGCTTTAGATGTGGCGGGAACGATGTCTGTGGGCACTTACGCTGGAGCGATTACCTCGACGGTTTCTCAATTCGTAATTTCTGGCGCTTTGGGGATCGCTACGGCTACCCCCTCTTATCTCGTGGATGTGAATGGTATTGCTGCTGCTAGACAAATGTTCTCGCCGCAAACAACGCGTGTCAGTCAAATGGCTCAGCTCGCTTCAGGATTTGATCAGAATATCGGCGGGGGGATGCCCGGCATGAATAAAGGGATTGGTACGTTTTCATGTTCCATTTTCAGTGTTCAAACGAGTTTTCCCAGTTTGAGCGGCGGTTTTGGAAATAGGACTTATGATGGGCGATATGTTTACTTAGCTTCTGGAAATTCGGCGATTTTGACTAGATATGATACGTTTCTTCCCTTTAGTAGCAGCGTTAGCTATCAGACATTTGATGTGAGCCGTCTCATAGGTGCGTCCGTGGCTGCTGGTTCAGCGCTGGGATTTGATGGGATGTTTGTTTATCAACAAGTAGGTGTGATTTATTTTATAAAATATAATACGTCGCTCTCTTTTACAAACACGAATAGTTATCAGGTTTTTAATTTAACGGCTTTGAATGCGAGCGTTTCAAATGCTTATGGTACATATTTTGATGGAACTTATCTTTATATTTCTCCAAGAGGTACACCACCTTCATTGATCCGTTATAATATAAACCTCCCTTTTAGCTTATCTTCTAGTTATCAGGTATTTTTGAATCCCCCTAGTTCCATAGGAATTCGTGGGAATAATGGGTATGGGGGAGGAACTTTTGACGGGCGATATATGTATTTTGTCCCTCAAAGCACAGCGACTGGAGCTGTTTATAATGCTATCCGTTATGATACATTTGCGACGTTCGCTGTATCTGCAAGCTATACTACCTTTAATTTGGTCTCGCTCGGAGGCAATACTCCTGTGGAGATGAACGGATTAGTATTTACCGGTAGGTATGTCTATTTTTGTCCCTTTAATGCTACAACCATTCCTGGACAATTGATACAGTATGATACAACCCTTCCTTTTACTTCTGCTTCTAGTTATGCGATTTTTAATATAACCCCCTATTATACGAGTGGAGCGTCCCCTATAGGGACTGTCTTTGATGGACGTTTTCTGTATCTTCTGATGTGGAATACGCAGACGCTAGTCCGTTATGACACCCTTCTTCCTTTTACTGCATCTACAAGCTATCTGTTTGCCAATTTAAGTCAAATTTTGTCGGCGTATACCTTTAGTGTCGGTGGAACGTTTGACGGACGTTATCTCTATCAGGCGGCTGGCTCTGCCGGGGTGTTGGTTCGTATAGATACCTACTGCGGTCCTCAAGCTACGTATCTCAATGCCTTTTCTGCTCCTCAAGGATTAACTCTCCTCAATGGAGGGAGTTTTAGTTTAGTCAATACCTCTACTTCGGGAAGCGCGATCAGCGGGACGGCGACTGTAAGCGCGGTGCCTTCGCAGGTCGCTAATTATTTAGTTGTAAATATTAACGGAACCTCTAGAAAAATTCCTTTTTATAACATGTAATATAGAAAACTAAAAAACAGCTTTTTTAGTTATATGGATTCTTGGTTTTATTTATGAATGTTTTGTGATATCTGTTTTTTTAATATTGTTTTGTCTTAAGGGTGTTTGTGCCTAATTTTAATAATTCCTGGAACTACGTTTATATTTTAAATCAAAACGGTTTGCTGCTGATTGGGGATTCTAGTTCGAATCCACAAGCTGCATTTTTGACTTCAACGGGAGCTACCCTCACTTATTCTTTGAGTCCTGGGGCGATCGACATGGAGATTAATGGTTCGGGGGGATTTTTTGGCCCTCTCCAAGTTCTTTATGGCGGCATAGGAAGGACATTTTTAACGACTTTTGGCGTCCTTTTAGGTGAAGGTTCCAATCGAGTTCATGTAACGGCTGCAGGGACCCATGGCCAGCTGCTCATTGCATCGACAACAGGCGATCCCATTTTTGCGACGCTGACATCCAGCCGAGGCTCTTTACTGATTACTGCCGGCCCCAATTCGCTCAATATTGAGGTTTCTTCATCTAATTTCACATTTCCTACGTTTTGGTCTGTTCCTATCGGCGGCACAGGGCGTACGGCGCTCACAGCTTATGGCGTCCTCTTAGGGGAAGGGAGCAATAGCGTGCATGTCACAGCTCCTGGAACCAATGGCCAGCTTTTTTTAGGAGCGACAGCGGCGGACCCTGCTTTTCAATCAATCTCTTCGACGGGAGGCACTCTCGTTTTTACGAGAGGAAATAACACTTTAAATATCGATCTGAATGTTTCTAACATTGCGCTTTTCAACCCCTTGCAAGTCATTTATGGCGGTACGGGACGTACGATTTTGACTACTAATGGCGTGCTCCTTGGCGAAGGATCGAACCGTGTTCATGTAACGCCTTTCGGAACGGATGGCCAGGTGCTTTTGGGTTCCTCGACTGGAGACCCTATCTTCAACACGATCGTCTCTTCTTTAGGTGCGCTCGTTTGGTCGGCAGGCCCTAATAGTTTAGGTGTAGATCTGAACATTCCTATTCCTATTCAATGGGGCGGTACGAGCCAAACGACCCTTACGACCTTTGGAGTTCTCATTGGCGAAGGTTCAAATTCTCTTGATGTCACAGCCCCTGGAACCGATGGCCAAGTGCTTCTTGCTGCAACGGGCTCGGATCCTGCTTTTGCAACGATTACTTCGACAGGGGCTACCGTATTGATCACGCCAGGTCCTAACTCGCTGAACCTAGAGGCAGATTTTTATGGCACAACCTATTTTAATCCTTTGCTAGTAGGCAATGGAGGAACAGGACAACAAGTTCTCTCTCCATCTGGCGTTTTACTCGGTGAAGGTTCTAACTCGATCAATGTCACAGCTCAGGGAACAGACGGTCAATTGTTGATCGGCTCGTCCACGGGAGATCCTGCCTTTTCGACAGTGACTTCCTTTTTAGGAACATTGAGTTTTGCTTTTAGCCCCGGCAGTTTAGCGATAGATGTGAATGGTCCTTTAATCCTTCCTTTCGGAGGCACTGCCGAGACTGTGCTGACGAGATTTGGCGTTTTACTCGGCGAAGGTTCAAATGGCGTTCAAGCGACAGCTTCGGGAACTAGCGGCCAGCTTCTGATCGCGTCTTCGACAGGAGATCCTCTTTTTGCCTCGATCACATCTTTAGCGAATACTTTAACGTTTACGTTCGGTCCCCATTCGCTCAATATCGAGGTGAATCTTTCGGAAACCACCTTGTGGAATCCTCTTCCTGTCAACAAGGGAGGTTTGGGGCAAACGGTCTTGACTGTATATGGCGTTTTGCTTGGAGAAGGATCGAGCCAGATCCACGTCGCCGCCGCTGGGACGGATGGTCAGCTCTTTTTGGGTTCGTCGACAGGAGATCCTCAATTTAATACAGTCACATCTTCGTTAGGAGCGTTAGCATTTTCTGCGGGTCACGGCAGTTTAAATGCAGATCTTAGAGTTCCTGTGCTTACGAGGTTCGGCGGATCTGGCGCCACGTTATTCACAACCTATGGCGTCCTCCTCGGCGAAGGGTCGAATGGCGTCCATGTAACGGCTCCAGGAACGAATGGTCAAATGCTCATCGGTTCGACGACAGGCGATCCGAGTTTTTCCTCTTTAACCTCTGTGAACCGTACCATCACGTTTACTTTTGGAGTTAACTCTCTCAATGTGGAAGCGAATGTGTATGGCCATACGTTTTTTAATCCTTTGCAGGTGAGTTTTGGCGGTACGGGAGAAACTCTTTTAACCCTCTACGGTGTCTTGCTAGGGTCTGGATCTAAAGGAGTCAATGTCACGGCCTTTGGTACAGACGGTCAGCTTTTTATCGGTTCCTCTACAGGCTCTCCTCAATTTAATACGTTGACATCTTCTTTATCGACGATTTTGTTGGCTCCTGGCCACAGCAGTTTAAATCTCGATCTCAATGGGGTTTTACCTATCAATTGGGGCGGAACCGCCCGGACTTTGTTGACAGCTTTTGGGGTGCTTTTTGGGGAAGGTTCTAGTAGTGTGAATGCTGCGGCTCCGGGGACAAGTGGGCAAACGCTCATCGCTTCGACAGGCAGCGATCCAAAATGGATGAATATCACCTCAACGGGCGGGACCTTGACGTTTACCTATGGAGTAGGATCGCTGAATATGGAGGCGATTTTTACGCCGAGCACGTTTTTTAATCCTTTGCTTGTCGGCAATGGAGGAACTGGTCTTACGCTTCTTACTCTCTATGGCGTCCTTTTAGGCGAGGGATCGAATAATATTGGTCAGACGGCTGCTGGTACAAATGGCCAGGTGCTGATGGCTGCGACAGGGGCTAATCCAAAATTTTCGACGATATCTTCTAGCAAACAAACGCTAGTTTTTATGCCAGGGCCCAATTTTTTGAATATGGATGTGGTGAGCACTCCGACATCGTTTCAAACGAATAGCGGTACCGCCTCGCCTCTAGGAGGTTTGCTGAATCTATTTAGCAGCTCGCCGCTTTCAACGGCGGGCTCAGCCTCTACACTCACGATCCAGCTGGGCGTAGCTCCTGCGGCCAATGGCGGCACAGGATTGACTCTTCTCACAAGATATGGAGTGCTCATTGGGGAGGGATCTAATGCTCTGCATGTCACAGCGGCGGGGACAAATGGTCAAGCGCTGATCGCGTCTTCGACAGGAGATCCTAAGTTCATCACCATTACATCGGTAGGCCAAACGCTGAGTTTCACGTGGGGGGCTAATTCTTTAAACATTGAAACCTCGACAACTTTCCCTCTCTCTGTGAGCACAGGCAGTACCGGCCGGACCGTTTTTACTACGTTTGGCGTTCTCATTGGCGAGGGGAGCAATAGCATCAACGTGACGGCCGCTGGAACGAATGGCCAGTTACTCGTCGCCTCGACGACAGGGGATCCTGCCTTTGCTACGATCACCTCTTCCGGCGGTACACTGACCTTTGTGCTTGGCGTCAATTCCTTAAGGATTACAGATCTTCCTTTTTCGAGTTTGGGATTTTTTAATCCTTTGCAAGCCAGTTTCGGCGGCACAGGACGAACCCTCCTTACTAGGTTTGGCGTGCTCATCGGCGAAGGGTCGAATGCAGTCGATGTCACAGCGCCTGGAACCCATGGCCAGATGCTCATTGCGTCTACGACCGGTGATCCTCAATTTGCTACCATTACATCTATAGGGGGGACCATTACCTTTACGACAGGTCCCAATGCCCTAGCTATGAATGTGAATTTCGGCACTGCGATATTTAATCCTTTGCAAGTGGGAAGCGGCGGTACAGGGAAAACGGTGTTGACCGTTTTTGGCGTGCTGATCGGCGAGGGGTCCAATAATCTCAATGTCACCGCTCGAGGAACGCATGGTCAAACGTTGATAGCCTCCACAACGGGAGACCCGATATTTGCCACGATCACATCGACAGGAAATACGATTACTTTTAGATTTGGCCCCAACTCTTTAAATATCGATGTGGTCAATTTATTTACTGGCACATATTTTAATCCTTTGCAAGTCGTTAACGGGGGAACGGGGCGAACTCTTCTCACGACCTTTGGTGTGCTGATCGGAAAAGGTTCCAATAATATCAATGTCGCCGCTCGAGGAACTCATGGTCAAACCCTCCTTGCATCTACGACTGGCGATCCCAAATTCGCTAGCATTACATCGACCGGAAACACTCTCACTTTTAGATTTGGCCCCAATTCTTTAAATGTCAATGTGATCAATTTATTTACCGGTACTTACTTTAATCCTCTCAGCGTGAGCAATGGCGGAACGAGGAGAACTCTTCTCACAACGTTTGGCGTTCTCCTTGGAGAAGGCTCGAATGCAGTCAACGTCACGGCGAGAGGGACACATGGCCAAGTGCTGATTGCTTCGACAACCGGAGATCCTAAATTTTCTACGATCACGTCTACGGGAGGTACTCTTACCTTTAGATTCGGCCCGAATTCTTTGAACATCGATGCAACAGCCCTGTTTAATAAAACTTTTTTCAATCCGTTGCAAGTGAATACGGGGGGGGCAGGACGAACCTTGCTGACAACATATGGCGTGCTCCTTGGAGAAGGCTCGAATCAAGTCAATGTCACGGCGAAAGGGACGCACGGCCAAGTGCTGATTGCCTCGACAACCGGAGATCCTAAATTTTCTACGATTACGTCTACGGGAGGCACTCTTACTTTTACATTCGGCCCCAATTCGCTCAATATCACTACAAATATTTATAATCATACGTTTTTTAATCCTTTAAGGGTTGTCACGGGAGGAACTGGCCGCACGGTTCTCACGGCTTTTGGAGTGTTATTGGGAGAGGGGTCCAATCAAATTCGGGTGACAGCCGCGGGGACGAATGGCCAATTGTTGATCGGCTCATCAACGGGCGATCCGAAATTCAATACCATCACATCTTCTTTAGCTACCTTGACCTTTACTATTTCTCCAGGCGGTTCAGGAATCAATATCGATGTGAATGGCGCTCTTCGCGTGGCTTTTGGGGGAACGGGGCAGACCATCCTTACAACCTTTGGCGTGCTGATCGGCGAGGGATCGAGAAATGTGAATGTAACCGCCGCGGGCACGCATGGTCAGTTGCTGATTGCGGCAACAGGCGCAGATCCTCAGTTTTCAACTCTTACGTACACGGGAGTTACGTTAACCTTTCAATTCGGTCCTAATTCTTTAAACATCGATGTGATCAACTTATTTAATGGGACATATTTTAACCCATTGCAAGTCGTCAATGGAGGCACAGGGCGAACGATTTTTACAGCCCGAAGAGTCCTTCTTGGCGAAGGATCTAATGCGCTCAATACTACGCTTGCGGCAACTCACGGTCAAGTGCTGATCGGGTCTACGACCGGCGATCCAACATTTACTACGATCACCTCGACGGGCAATACGCTGACATTTAAATTCGGTCCGAATTCTCTAGATATCGAGACGACGATTTTTGCGAGCACATTTTTTAAACCCTTGCTAGTGGGCAATGGAGGAACAGGCCGAACCTTGCTCACAACCTTTGGCGTTCTTTTGGGTGAAGGATCCAATAATATCAATGTCACAGCTCGAGGAACCCGCGGCCAAGTGCTGATCGCGTCTACGACTGGCGATCCTAAATTTTCCACCATCACTTCGACCGGCGGTACGTTGACTTTTGTGTTTGGCCCTAACGCCTTGAATGTCGATTGGACGCTCACGAACTATTCGTTCTTCAAGCCTTTGCAAGTCAGTTATGGAGGCACGGGACGGACGATTTTGACGACCTTTGGCGTGCTGATCGGCGAAGGATCGAGCAATATCAATGTTACAGCCGCGGGGACAAATGGCCAAGTGCTGATTGCTTCAACGACCGGCGATCCGAAGTTTGTCAACCTCACCTCTGTCGGGGGCACATTTACCTTCACATTTGGCGCCAATACGTTGAATATTGAAAGAGTTGAACTTGAGCTATACTCGGTAGATGAGGGGGGAACTAACCGCACTGTTTTGACAACCTTTGGCGTGCTGCTGGGCGAAGGATCAAACAGTGTCAACGTAACGGCGCCAGGAACGAACGGTCAACTTCTGATTGCCTCCACGACGGGAGATCCTGTATTTAAAACGATCACATCGACTGGAAATACGATTACCTTTTCTTTTGGCCCTAATTCTATCATTCTTAGTTCCAATGTTTTTACCAGCACGTTTTTTAATCCTTTGCTTGTCGGCAATGGAGGTACAGGACTAACCCTTTTGACAACGTTTGGTGTGCTGATTGGCGAAGGATCGAATAATCTTCATGTGACAGCAGCCGGAACAAACGGCCAAGTGTTGCTGGCAGGAACGGGCGTCGATCCCAGATGGGGAACAATCACTTCTTCTGGAGGAACTTTAACCTTTGCTTTTGGAGCGCGCTCATTAAATATTGATGCGGTTCGAACCACGCTTCTTCCTATTCTCCGTGGAGGGACCAACCGTACCCTGCTGACAGCTTATGGCGTGCTCTTAGGAGAAGGCTCGAATGCAATCAATGTGACGGCGCCAGGAACTGATGGGCAGGTACTTATTGGCTCTTCAACCGGCGATCCGAAATTTAGCACGATCACCTCCTCTCAAGCGACTTTATCCTTCACCTATGGCCATCATAGCCTAAATGTTGATCTCAATGGAATTCTGAACATCCAATGGGGCGGCACGAATCGGACGGTTCTGACTACATACGGTGTTTTGCTAGGAGAAGGATCGAATAGTATTCAAGTAACAGCTCCCGGAACTAGCGGCCAACTATTGATTGCAGCCACAGGCGCTAATCCTGCCTTTGCGACGATCACCACTTCACTTTCTGCTCAAGGCAACGGGCTGAGTTTTACCTTTGGCCCAAACTCCTTGAATATGGATGTTTTCATTTCAGCTGCTAAAGTTAATGCTGGCGGCACAGGTAGGACTTTATTAACCACTTATGGTGTTTTAATAGGCGAAGGATCTAATCCTATCAACGCCACTGCGGCTGGGACAAACGGCCAGCTGCTCATCGGGGGCACAGCCGGCGATCCTGTTTTTGCCACTGTTACCTCGACAGGAAGTTCGATAGCCTTTACGCCTGGCGCCAATTCTCTGGATATTGCTGTGAATTTTTCAGGCGCTGCATTTTTTAACCCATTGATTATCAGTAATGGAGGGACAGGGGGTACTCTTCTGACGAGCTATGGCGTGCTGCTGGGAGAAGGGTCGAATCCTATCAACGTCACTGCAGCGGGCACAAACGGCCAATTGCTTTTGAGTGCAACGGGAGCCGATTCAAAGTTTGCGACGCTGACTTCGACAGGAGGCTCGTTTGTTTTTGCTTTTGGCCCGAATGGATTAAATATTGATACTTTCACTGGAGCCGCTAGTTATACGATCCTTAATATAAGCGCCGGAACGACAGCAATTACAGCTAACTATGCATATTATTCGATTGATTCGAGCGGTGGTACCGTGACCTTGAATTTCCCTAATCCTCTTTCTTCGAGTAAATTTTGGACGATCAAAGATCGTACGGGTTATTCTTCTGTGTATCCTATTATTCTGACAACCGTTTTAGGAACGGTGACATTTGATGGAGAAACGGCTTTTAATTTAAATGTTCCTTTCGGTTCTTTGAATGTTTCTTATGATACTCTTACTTCGCGCTATGAGTTGTTCTAATTTTTTTATTGTTACGTCAAAATTTATACAACAACGCTAGGTGCAGTGGTTTTTTTATTTATATATAATGTTAATTGGTTTTTTTGATATTTCTTCTATTGTAGTTTTTTATAAAAAAATCTAAATTTTATTATTCTGACATTTTTGGTGACGTTTTTTATGTTAAATAATTCGTGGAATTATCGTTCTATTTTGAATCAAAATGGTCAAGTTTTAGTTGGTTCTTCTACCGGAAACCCTTTGGCTGCTTTTTTAACTTCTTCAAGTGGAACTCTTTCTTATTTATTTGGTCCAGGTTTTATTAATATCGATATAAATGGACCAATCTCTGTAGGTTTTGGCGGCACTGGTCGCACGATACTCACAACCTATGGCGTGCTCCTTGGAGAGGGCTCAAATAACGTCAATGTGACGGCAGCTGGCACTGACGGCCAAATTTTGATTGGCTCCTCCACCGGCGATCCGAATTTTAATACAATGACTTCCGTTTTAGGCACTCTGACTTTTAGTGCGGGCCATGGCAGTCTGAATATAGATCTAAACGCCCCAGTGACTGTTGGATTTGGCGGCACCGGTCTCACGATACTCACGACCTATGGCGTGCTCCTTGGAGAGGGATCAAATAACGTCAATGTAACAGCAGCTGGAACAGACGGTCAGTTGTTGATTGCTTCGACAACCGGCGATCCCAGATTTGCAACCGTTACATCCTCTGGTAATACGGTAGCGTTTACCTTTGGGCCAAACTCTCTCAATATCGAAATGAATGCTCCTGGTTTTACCTTTGTCAACCCATGGCCAGTTATTAACGGCGGCACAGGCCGCACAGCGCTTACAGCTTTTGGAGTCCTTCTTGGAGAAGGATCAAATAACGTCAATGTGACGGCAGCTGGAACTGACGGCCAAATTTTGATTGGCTCCTCCACCGGCGATCCGAATTTTAATACAATGACTTCCGTTTTAGGTACTCTGACTTTTAGTGCGGGCCACGGCAGTCTGAATATAGATCTAAACGCCCCAGTGACTGTTGGATTTGGCGGCACCGGTCTCACGATACTCACGACCTATGGCGTACTCCTCGGCGAAGGATCGAATAACATCAATGTAACAGAAGCTGGAACAGACGGTCAGTTGTTCATTGCTTCGACAACCGGCGATCCCAGATTTGCAACCGTTACATCCTCTGGTAATACGGTAGCGTTTACCTTTGGGCCAAACTCTCTCAATATCGAAATGAATGCTCCTGGTTTTACCTTTGTCAACCCATGGCCAGTTATTAACGGTGGCACAGGCCGCACCGCGCTTACAGCTTTTGGAGTCCTTCTTGGAGAGGGCTCAAATAACGTCAATGTGACGGCAGCTGGAACTGATGGCCAAGTCTTGATTGGCTCCTCTACCGGCGATCCTGCTTTTTCGACTATTACATCGAGTGGAGGAACGATTACCTTTGCATTCGGTCCTAACTCGGTGAATCTTGAAGTGACAAACCCTTCTGGAATGAGTTGGTCTACGATTTCAACTAGCACTACTTTACAAGGCGGTAATGGATATATTTGCGTAGGAGGTGGGGCTTTAACTTTTGCTCTTCCCCCAGCACCTGTTATTGGAACAGGTGTGACTTTAGCTTTATCAGGCGCTTCAAGCTGGTCGATTGTTCTATCTGGAACGCAAGTGATTCGATTTGGTTATTTAACGACAACCACAGGGACCGGTGGCATCTTGCAAAGCTCTCTTCAAGGAGATGTAGTTTTTCTTGTCTGTACCGATTCTGTATTATCACAATGGATGGTTATATATAATATTGGAACTTTAAAGTTTTATTGAATAAGTTTTACGTCGATAACATTCAATCTTTCCTTTGTAATAATTCAATTTTCAACTATTTTATCGTGTCCATATAATCTCAGAATGGTAAACGAAATAAAATATTTCAAAAATTAAACCTTCAAAAATGTGTAGCTCCTTTCAGTTAAATTACTATATATCCTAGATTTCTTGGGAGTTGCTCTTAGTCGTTTTTTGTTAATATCTTTTGTTATTGTGTTCATTTCTGTTTATTTAAATCTTTAGCCTTTATTTCTGTTTTGATATTTATGGTTTTTGGTGGTTTTTTTTATTTTTAAGGTTTTGTTTTTACTTTTGTTTCTGTGGTGTTGGTTTGATTTACGTTCTCTTGTTTAGTTGTATTTTTTTTAAGTTTTAGATAAACCTCACATTTTACTTGGTAGTACATTTTATGCTAAATAATACGTGGAATTATCGTTCTGTTTTAAATCAAAGTGGATTACTTTTGATTGGTTCGTCTTCTTCTAATCCTCAAGCTGGATTTTTAACTTCATCAAACGGGACGCTTTCCTATTTATTTGGATCAGGTTCGATCAATATTGATTTGAACATTCCTGTGACTGTGGGATTTGGAGGAACAGGCCGAACGATATTGACTGTATATGGAGTAGTTCTTGGCGAGGGCTCGAACTCCGTCAACGTAACAGCTCCAGGAACAAACGGTCAGTTGTTAGTTGCTTCGACAACTGGCGATCCAAAATTTTCAACCGTTACATCCTCTGGCAACACGGTAACGTTTACCTTTGGACCAAACTCTCTCAATATTGAAGTAAGCGCCCCTGGCTTTACTTTCGCCAACCCATGGCCTGTTATCAATGGTGGCACAGGTCGCACAGCACTTACAGCTTTTGGTGTTTTGCTAGGCGAAGGATCGAATAACGTCAATGTGACGGCAGCTGGAACTGACGGCCAAGTTTTGATTGGCTCTTCTACCGGAGATCCGAAATTTAATACGGTGACCTCTGCTTTAGGCACATTAACCTTTAGCGTAGGCCACGGAACGTTAAGCGTAGATCTGAATGTTCCTGTCACTGTTGGATTTGGAGGCACAGGCCGCACGATTCTTACGACCTATGGCGTTCTTTTGGGCGAAGGGTCGAATAACATCAACGTAACGGATCCTGGAACAAATGGTCAGTTGTTAATTGCTTCGACGACTGGCGATCCAAAATTTGTAACCGTTACATCTTCTGGCAACACGGTAACATTTACCTTTGGACCAAACTCCCTCAATATCGAAGTGAGCGCCCCTGGCTTTACCTTTGCCAACCCATGGCCAGTCAGCAATGGCGGCACAGGCCGCACAGCACTTACAGCTTTTGGCGTTTTGCTTGGCGAGGGATCGAATAACGTCAATGTGACGGCAGCGGGAACTGATGGCCAAGTTTTGATTGGCTCTTCTACCGGCGATCCGAAATTTAATACGGTGACCTCTGCTTTAGGCACACTAACCTTTAGCGTAGGTCATGGCAGTTTAAACATAGATCTGAACATTCCCGTCACTGTTGGATTTGGAGGTACAGGCCGCACAATTCTTACGACCTATGGCGTTCTTCTGGGCGAGGGATCGAACAACATCAATGTGACAGCTCCAGGAACGAATGGCCAAGTCTTAATCGCCTCGACGACCGGCGATCCGAAATTTACGACCATCACATCTTCTAGTAACACGGTAACATTTACCTTTGGACCAAACTCCCTCAATATCGAAGTAAGCGCTCCTGGCTTTACCTTTGCTAACCCATGGCCAGTCAGCAATGGCGGCACCGGGCGCACAGCGCTTACAGCTTTTGGCGTTTTGCTAGGCGAAGGATCGAATAACGTCAATGTGACGGCAGCGGGAACTGACGGCCAAGTTCTGATTGGCTCTTCTACCGGCGATCCGAAATTTAATACGGTGACCTCTGCTTTGGGTACATTAACCTTTAGCGTAGGTCATGGCAGTTTAAACGTAGATCTGAATGTTCCTGTCACTGTTGGATTTGGAGGTACAGGCCGCACGATTCTTACGACCTACGGGGTACTTCTTGGCGAGGGATCGAACAACATCAACGTCACAGCTCCTGGAACGAATGGCCAAGTCTTGATCGCCTCGACGACCGGTGATCCCAAATTTACGACCATCACATCCTCTGGTAACACGGTAACATTTACCTTTGGACCAAACTCCCTCAATATCGAAGTGAGCGCCCCTGGCTTTACCTTTGCCAACCCATGGCCGGTCATCAATGGTGGCACAGGTCGTACAGCGCTTACAGCCTTTGGCGTTTTGCTAGGCGAAGGATCGAATAACGTCAATGTGACGGCTCCTGGAACAAACGGTCAGTTGTTAATTGCTTCGACGACCGGCGACCCGAAATTTGTAACCGTTACATCTTCTAGTAACACGGTAACATTTACCTTTGGCCCCAACTCTCTCAATATCGAAGTAAGCGCCCCTGGCTTTACCTTTGCTAACCCATGGCCAGTCAGCAATGGCGGCACCGGGCGCACAGCGCTTACAGCTTTTGGCGTTTTGCTAGGCGAAGGATCGAATAACGTCAACGTAACGGCAGCTGGAACTGATGGCCAAGTGCTGATCGGCTCTTCGACCGGCGATCCGAAATTTAATACGATCACCTCTTCATTGGGTTCTTTAACGTTTGCATTTGGCCACGGAAGTTTGAATATCGATTTGAATGCTCCTGTTTCTATTGCCAATGGCGGTACGAATGCGACAACATTTGGATCCACGATCAGTAGTGTTATCTATTTTAATGGAACCTCTTTGGTACCGTTAAGTCCAGGAAGCTCAGGTCAGGTGCTACAATCTCAAGGAACGGGTGTAGCTCCTGTTTTTGGCGCTGCTACGCCCCTTTTACCGATTACCTTTGTCACGAGTGGAACTTCTTATGCTGTATCATCTACAGATTATTTTCTTTCTGTTAGTTCTGATATCGCTCGAACGATTACTCTGGCCGCCACGACGACGACAGGTCGTGTTGTTGTTGTAAAAGATCGGACGGGGAATGCTCAAAGTAATAATATTACTGTTCAAGCTACAAGTGGAACTGTAACTATTGATGGTGGTCCGACGTATAAAATTAATGTAAATTATGCGTCAATTCAGCTTTTATTTGACGGGACGGTATATCAAATATTCTAGGAGTGCTTTATGGCCTATGGTGGACAACCTCAAACATTGAATACAGCTGCTTTCGGCGAAGTATTGATTGCGGAGCCGACTGGAGAAATTCAATTAGAATTTCCTGTGAATTTAAGTCCTGAGCTAGTGAATGTAACGGTAGCCAGTTCTGGAACTGTGATCTCTTCTCCTCCTTTTGCTGTGCTCTCTACGGGGATATCTGCCACTGGATCAGCTGCTTTTCTATCTCAAGATCGGCTTCATTACCGAAATGGCGAAGGAAGCATGGTTCTATTTACCGCGGTCTTTAATGCGGGAGTCGATGGTAGTCAGCAATATGTAGGATTTGGCGATGCATTCAACGGTTTTTTCTTTGGATGGAATGGAAGTACCTTTGGGATTTTATTTCGCTCCTCTGTTTATGGCGCGAACGTTTCAAGCATCACAACGGTAGATACTTGGATTTATCAAACGTCATGGAATGGGGATCCATTTAATGGAACAGGCAGCTCGGGGGTGACGTTAGATCCGACAAAGGGAAATGTTTATAAAATTCAAATACAATGGTTAGGGTTTGGGGTTCTTAATTTTTTTATAGAAAATCCGAATACAGGAACGTTGCTTCAGGTGCACCAGATCAAGTATCCGAATACGTTTACGAATACTTCAGTTTTGAATCCCAATTTGCCTATTGGGGCTACGATTAAAAATACGACCAATACTACTAATTTAACGATGAAAGTGCCTTGTATGGCCGCTTTTACTGAAGGGCTGATTTATGCGAATAATATTCGCTATTCAGCCGCCGGAACAAATAATGGTTTTGTATCTGATAATCTGGTTTTAAGTATCCAAAATATTTATACATTCAATGGAGTTGCCAACCAAAAAGCTGTTTTACCTGATTTTGTCTCGCTCTGGAGCAATAACAATACCAATCCTGTTATGTACCGATTTTCATTGAATCCGGTGTTATCAACTTCTTCTTATCTTTTGGTCAGTGCGGGAACAAGTGTCGTCCAATACTATAGTCCAGGTAATACTCGTGTGACGCTTTCCCGTCAAAGCAACACAAGATCGATTGTTTATATGACCCAGGGAATTACAGGACAGGTAAATCTTTCTTTAGAATCTTTTGGCATTGTTTTAAATCCAGGTGATGTTTTGGCGATTTCCGTTACGAGCATTACAGCGGTAACGAGCGTTTTTAGTAGTTTAAGTTGGACAGAAGAATTTTAACCGTATGCAATAAGAGGTTTAGATGAGCATTCAGCCGCAAACGTTAAATCAAAGTGCCTTTGGCGAGGTGATGTGCGCCGAAGTGTCGGGCGTTATTCAGCTGCAGTTTCCTTATAATTTAAATCCAGAGTTAGTCTTGCCATCGGTTACAGGATCGGGGACTGTTACCTCTTCTCCTCCCTTTGCACTGATTTCGGTACCTGCGTCCGCTAGCTCGTCAGGATCTTTTCAGAGCCTTAATAAATTGCATTATAGGCCAGGACAAGGGGCTGTTGTGTTATTTACCTCTGTGTTTAATAGCGGGATTGCCAACAGCAAGCAATATGTGGGAGCGGGAAATAGCTTAAATGGCTTTTTCTTTGGATGGAATGGGAGTACTTTCGGGATTTTGTATAGGAATAATGCTGTCGATACTTGGATTTATCAAGCTTCTTGGAATCAAGATCCTTTTAATGGGACAGGAGAGTCAGGAGTGACGTTAGATCCTACCAAGGGCAATGTCTATAAAATTCAATTTCAATGGCTCGGCTTTGGGGCAATTAATTTCTTTATCGAGAATGGCAATACAGGCCAGTTTACTTTAGTACATCAGATTCAATATACAAATGCAAATGTAAACACTTCTCTAACGAATCCAACTTTACCCTTATTGGCTTGGGCCGAAAGCACCGGCGCCGCTTCGTTGGTGCAGCTTAAAGTGCCGAGTATGGCAGCCATGATCGAAGGAGTTGTTTTTAACGACAATAGCCGGTACGCAGTGGTAGGGGCTCGATCAATTCAGGCGAACGTAACAACGCTTGTCTTAACCATTTTAAATAACTTAACGTACAACGGTAATCCGAATTCTAAAGTAGTGCAGCCTAATTTTATTTCCATGGCTAACACTGGAACGAACAATGTCATATATACCTATATGTTAAACCCTTCGGTTTCTGCGACTTTTTTTCCAGTGAATACGAGCACAGGGTCGAGTATTACCTCTTTTGCAGTTGGGAGTTCCGTTTCAACTGTAGGAAGAACGATTTTAACTCAGTATATAGGAGCTAATTCTTATGACAATGTGTTTATCGATTTTATTAATTTAAATCTTAATCCCGGAGACACTTTAGGTGTGACGGCGCTAAGCTCTACGACAGCGACGGTGAGCGTGAGCTTTAGTTGGGTGGAACAATTTTGAGGTTTTTGTGGCTTATCTTGGTCAGAGACAAAATCTAAATACGAGTGCATTTGGAGAGTTTTTGGTCGCTCAGCCCAACGGCGAGACCCAATTGCAGTTTCCGTATAACTTGAATCCTGAGCTTGTTTCTGTGACAACCGCTAGCTCAGGCACTGTCATTTCTTCTCCTCCTTTCGCTGTTGTATCTACCGGGCTCTCTCCTACAGGATCTGCTTTTTTTCAAAGTAACAGTTCGTCTCATTATCGAACGGGAGAAGGGGTTTCTGTTGTTTTTACCTCTATCTTCACCAGCGGTACAGCGGGAAGTGTTCAATATGTTGGGCTTGGTGATAGTCAAAATGGTTTTTTTTTCGGGTATAACGGGGATGTTTTTGGAATTTTATACCGTCAAGCAACTTATGGAGTCACGGTAACGCAAGTTAATGTAAGCGATACGTGGATCCCTCAAGTGTCTTGGAATCAAGATCCATTTAATGGAACTGGCGTATCTGGCGTGGTTCTAGATCCTACCAAGGGAAATGTTTATAAAATCCAAATGCAATGGCTAGGCTTTGGAGATATTAATTTTTTTATAGAAAATCCAAATAATGGGCGGTTGACTTTTGTTCATAAAATTTTGTATCCAAATTTAAATACAAATACCTCTGTATTGAATTCCTCTTTACCCTTGCGGGCTGCAGCGAGCAACTCGACGAACACCAAGAATATGGTCGTTAAAGTTCCTTCGATGGCTATGTTTATTGAGGGACCGATTTATCAAAATGATATTATTTATTCTATTTCTAATAGTGGTAATGGAGATGTGTCAAATATTGTCAGTTTGCTGGCAATAAGAAATGTAACGACATTTAATAATATAGTGAACGCTAAGGTTGTTGTGTTATCGGCGATCTCTATGAGTGTGGTTGGAGGAAACTCTACTAGAGCTATTCAATTTTATCTTATTTTAAATCCAACGAATGCATTTACTTACGTTAGCGTGAATGCCAACCAAAGTTGCGTCCAATATGATAATACAAGTACAGCGACAATTGTCGGAGGCAGGACTCTTTTTGTATTTTATATAGAAGGACAAGGAGAACAGAATATAGATTTAACTTCATATGATATATATTTAAATCCAGGAGATGTCTTAAGCGTAGCCAGGATAGGAATTAATGCTGGAGCTCGAACTGCTAATACTAATCTTACATGGGTTGAGAGATTTTAATTAAAAATAGGAGTGTTCTATGCGCAAAAGAAGAGTGATTGTGATCGACGAGAAAATGGAAAGAGCGTTAACGACTCTTTGCGACGTGGCAATGAAGTTTGCCGGCATGCATATGGCGACGATTGTCGCGGATATTGCGAATGCGATCAACGATGAAGATCAGTTTTTAGAGGATGATCTGGAAGATGAGGATTGGTAATGAATAAAATCATCATAAAATCTATTTTTTTATTTTTTGTTTTTTCAATTTTTTCTCTGCAAGGGTGTACCCTTTTTTGTTTGTTTCGGCCAGAAAATAAATTCGAAGAAATTTTAGAACAGTTTGTCGAGGAAGAAATGGGAGCCTTGTCCGAGGAGAACGTCAAAAAAACAGCTCCTTCAGGCTCTTAACAAAAGGACTGATCTATTGGTAAGATCAGTCCCTTTTACGGGGCAAAAAAGTTCTTTTGTGTATCAGAAGTCGTTCTGTCCCTGCCGTGGACGAGTCCGCATCGCAAGTTATAAATTTGGATTCCGGGGATAAAGTTGATCTCTTCGTCTATATTCCTGAATAAACCAAACTCTTTAAAATAATTTAATATTTTTGTTATCGCTTGATTTTTATAAATAACAGAATGTAATTGCCATCTTCCGCCAATTTTAAAAAACTCATTTCCAAGCGGCGAGTGTTGCATAAGGTGGGTAAAAACTGCTCGATCAGGGCGTAAATGGATTGAGGTGTGTCCGTAAGGTTTAAAGTGCATGTCGTCATCTGTATGCAGCATATCCCAATGGGCCAATTGATCGAGTTGTTCGATATAGTTACTTAAAAGATGCGGATCTCGCGCAAGAGTGAAATCGTCTTCCAATATCCAAATTGTTTCATGTCCTTTATCTAAAGCATCTTGAAGACAAGAAAGATGACTTAACGTACATCCAATGGCTCCCGCACTGACACTTCGATGGACACAGGTTTTTCCATAAGAAGAAGCGTTTAAAGGTTCCCCTTGGTCTAGTTGGTCGGAAGCTAAACGAAAAAACACCTGTCTATCAAAAGTAAAATCCATGGGATGGTCGAATTTCATTCCGATATCATTGAATGCTTCTTGCGTTAAAGACCATCCATAGATGGCTGGTAGTCTTTGAACGGTTATGTCAAAAGATTGTAACTGTTCTATGCACCTTTTTAGCTTTTCAGGACGTTGATCTAAATTGATTAGATAAATCGCGTCAATTCCAGGAATGGACTGATGATTTTTAGAGTCTTTTATTTTTACTAGATGTTTTTCAATATTTGCCATGATTCGTATTCATTGATTTTTTTGCATTTATTTGGCATTTATAACAAACAGAACTTTTTTATAATAAAGGCTTATTGTGAAAATATTTTTAGATTCTGCAAATTTAAATGAATTAGAAAATTGTCTAAAACGAGGAATCGTCCGAGGGATTACTACGAATCCATCGATTATTAGCAAAGAGCCGAAAACGAATTTCGTCAAGCACATCCAAAAAATGGCAGATCTTTGCAAAAACTATAATCAGATTTTGCCCCTTAGCGTAGAGATTTTCACACCAAATGCCTCTGAGATGTACGCTCAGGCTTCCGAGCTGCTTCAAACAATCGATTACAAAAACATCAATATCAAAATTCCTATCGGCTGGGGGGAATTAGAAGTGATTTATCGTCTGAGCCGTGAAGGTATTCCAGTGAATTGCACATGTCTTTTCAATGAAGCGCAGTGTATGCTAGCTGCCAATGCAGGAGCGAAGTATGTCTCAATCTTTATGGGACGTCTAAAAGACATTGGAGCCGATCCTCTCCCGATTATCTCTAATGTCCGCGAGCTTTTAGAAAAAACAAATTCTCAAGCTGAAATCATCGTTGGTAGCATTCGTCATGCTAGGGATATTTCCGATGCACAGCAAGCAGGAGCTCATATCGTGACGGCCAACATGAAGTTTTTTGAAACCATGGCTATTCATCCCCAAACAACTAAATCCGTGGATGGCTTTTTAGAAGATTTCAAACAGTGGCTCTCGCCCATTAAGGTCTGAATGGAGAAAGGATCCGCACATTGTTCCTTTCTTCATTCTTAAGGGGTGTTGACTCATCAGTTCCTAATTTCTGGACTTGTTTCATTTCTTTTTTTCGGTATGTTTTTTATTTATTGCTTGCTTTGTTTTCACCTCTTTTACGGATAGATCAGCTCCTGGATCCATTTCAATACCAAAGAGAGCTGAAAGGTCGTTTTCAGCAAGAGCGTCTGGAGATTCCGGCGCGATGAGGGAGCTTCCTTTTCCTGCAGAGGCAATCAACTCCAGTTGGTCCACGTTTCTTAAGGTAAAGAGCCATTCAGGTTTGGTATCTAAAGAGGCTCCAATACCGTATAAAACAGCAGCGATATGCTTGCACATGCCAGCGTAATCCGGACAAGAACAGCTCATTTTGATTTCTTTAGGTTTTGGAAAAAGGCCAGATTCTTTTTCAGTGAGCAGAGTCATGACCCCTTTGGAAAATTTTCCTTGCAATAGCTCAATGAGCGAATCAATTTTTCCTGAACAGGCTTGAACCAAACTTTGCCATTTATTTTCTATCATGGTTTGAATATCAATGCTGATTTCGTAAAGATCTGATCCCATGACTTTTGCTTTGATTTGTCCCTTGGTGATCTGTAAGTCGATTACAGACCCATTGCGAACATAGGTACGGCCCCTGGGGAGCCGATTTTCAAAATCGCTAAAACTCTCTAGATGATCGCACCAAGCCTTCCCCCAAAATGTCTGGGCGATTTTTTTTCCTTCGATGACAATAGGGTTTAGTTTTTGTCCTTTTTTGGCCAATTTTTCAACTAGCTTTTTCGCTTTTGCTTTTCTTTCTGCAACAGGCACATAAGGCGCCCATCCACCGTATCTCATAGTTATTCCTTTATGTAATGACTCGCTGAATGTCTAGCGAAACGAGTTGTAATAATTGTTCGTTATTCATTTCTGTGAGGGAAATTTCCCCCTCCCCCTCCAGCAATTCTTGCGAAAGAGCTTTTTTCGAAGAGATCATGGCATCAATTTTTTCTTCAATAGTTCCCAAGCACATAAATTTATGGACAAGGACAGGATTTTTTTGTCCAATTCTGTACGCACGGTCTGTGGCTTGATTTTCTACGGCAGGATTCCACCAGCGATCGAAATGGATGACGTGGGAGGCTCTTGTCAAGGTAAGTCCTGTGCCCCCGGCTTTAAGAGACAAAACAAAAAAAGGAGCGCCGCGAGGTTCTTGGAACTTCGTGACTAGTTCACTTCGTTGGGCAATGGGCGTGTCTCCATGAAGCATCAATCCTTCTTGGCCAAAAATTTGATGTAAAAAGTGAGACAGATGGGGGATGATTTCTCGAAATTGTGTAAAAATTAAGACTTTTTCCTGTTTTTCCGAAATTTCCTCGCAAATTTCACGCAGACGCATCCATTTGCCGCTTGATTTTTCAGCGTATTCCCCATACCCGAGGCATTGTGCTGGATGATTACAAATTTGCTTGAGTTTCATAAGCGATGAGAGAATAAGGCCTCGTCGATGAATCCCTTCTGTTTTTTCTAATTGCTCGGCCAGCTCTTTGATTGTCTCGCTGTACAAGCGAATTTGTTCTTTGCTGAGCGTACAATGCGCGTGCATTTCTGTTTTATCGGGAAGATCTGTGATGATTTTCTTATCGCTTTTGAGTCTTCGTAAAATATAGGGCTGGGTTAAAGAGCGCAAAACTTCAATATGATTAGGCCTTTTCGTAAAACTTGCAAAAATTTTGCTGGACCCCAAAAGACCTGGAGAGGTGAAATCAAAAAGAGACCATAAATCGCCAAGCCGATTTTCAACAGGCGTTCCAGTTAAGGCAAACCGCACTTCCGAGTGAATCGTTTTAACAGCTCTCGTTTGTTTAGCTCCTGGATTTTTAATCGCTTGGGCCTCATCCAAAATGAGTACATCCCACTGCGTTGTTTGCAGCCAATCCAAGCGCGCTACAAACGAGTAGGTCGTCAAGACAAGATCTACGTCCTTGAGGCCGCCTTGCGCGCAGTCATTGAAGGAAGGATGGGCTACATAAATACGAAGAGAGGGGGCGAATTTGGCAGATTCAGAAAGCCAATTGCCTAAAAGAGAAGCGGGGACAATCAATAAGTGAGGTTTTTTAGAAACGGCTCGATGTCGAATTAAGAGAAGAAAGGACAACACTTGGATCGTTTTTCCTAAACCCATGTCATCTGCCAAACAGCCGCCCAATTTTAATTGATAAAGCAGCCAAAGCCATTGAACTCCTTTGTTCTGGTAGGATCTTAATTTGGCCTTAAGATGTGTCTCTAAAATAGGATCGACTTCTTCCCTCGGTTGTTTAAGTTGATCCAAAACGCTTTTAAGCCACTGGCCTGCTTTAACAGAAGACCATTCTGCCGAAACATCTGTTTCAACTTCTTCTGTCATTTTTGCGCCGCCGCTAGCTAATAGGCGAAGCCCCTCTGCCATGGAAATCCCGTGCCGAGCTCCTTTTTTAAGATGTTCCCATTTTGATAAGACAGCATTTAATTGATCTCGGTCAATTTCGACCCATTGTCCTTTGATCTTGATAAAATTCCCAGAAGTAGCCTGGATCTCTTGCCACTCGGCCATGGTAAGCTTTTCCCCATTTCCAAGAGCCAAACTGACATGAAAATCCATGAGAGCATTGAGTCCTAGTTGAGAAGTAGGTTGATCCCCTAAATGAACATGAACTTTAAGTCTTGGGCGTGAGGACGAGCTCCACCAATTGGGAACTCGAACTACGATTCCGCTAGCTTCCATAGTCGGGATCTCTTGCAAAAAGCGATGCGCTTCATGAACACTCCAAGGCAGCGCCTGAAAAACAGCTCCAGAATCAACAAGTTCTTTAATAAAGGGACAGGTCTCAGCGGCCCTTTGTACGGGTTTTAGTAGAGCCAGCAAAGCTTCTCTATGACTTTCTCCTGCGTAATCGAGCAAAGCCCGTTTTAAAGGCAAATGCTGCGCAGCAGATTGGAGAGACAATTGCGTAGTGTATGTTGCAAGAAAAGCAAAAGGGCGAGCTTCATCCCGTTTGTTTTCTGCCAAATGAAAACATACTCTTCCAACCAAATTCCATTGGGGATCATATTGTTGTAAATATTGCTGTAAAGAACCTGGAAAAGCTTTTAGTTCATCTCTAAAAGCCTGTTCTAAACGAACCCACAAATTGAAAAAGACTTCAGGAGTTAAATAATCGGCCCCCTTCATAAAAGGCGCTCTTTGAATCATCTCCAGGAGGGCTTCTTCCGAAGGGGGGGCTAGGGAAGGTAGATCTTCTAATGGACCTAATTTACAAGCTTGAATGACAAGCCCTCTAGCAAAATCTCGCCAAAATTGCACGTGAGTTGGCAAAGTGCCCATAGCCAACATACCCAGATGTAAAATAGCAAGAGGTTCAGGCTTATCGATAAAAGACTGAACAGTTTTAAAAGGAAGAAGGTGTTCTTCAGAGGAAAAGCTGAAATAAAGCCTCCCATCAGGAGAAAGGCATAAATCAACAAAGCTATCTATCATGAAACCAACATATTTTCTTAAAAAGGTAGTTATCATAACAAGATTAGATTTTAAAGAAAATAACATTTGAACAACTGGTTTGCTGCATTGGCAGCTGACCTCATCTACCGATCGTGAATCAAAAAGAGATAAGGTAGAAAAATACTCATTGCCTGCAAGGAAGTCCTCGATATAATATACGGACAGCGATTCCCGCTAAGACATTTTCTCGAGAGAAAAGTCCAGATGGAATTAGCGAACTTTTTTTCGAATCATCATTATCTAGCAATGACTTAGGATCGTTTTCAGCGGGAATCGCTGATATACGGAAATAATGGTTTTTAATGTGGGGTAAAAATGGGAACTTTTCACTATGTAAATGGAGCCTTTGTCCCGGAAGAGAAGGCCTATGTAAGCGCTCTTGATTTAAGCGTACTGAGAGGCTATGGCGTCTTTGACTATGTGCAAGTTTATCAAGGTAGAGCCTTTCACTTGCAGGATCATTTAGAGCGTTTAAAATGGTCTGCTGAACAAGTCGAACTCTCTTTACCTATGGGTCTTGCAGAATTGGATCAATTAGTTCAACAGCTGCTCGCCAAAAATCCATCCATCGATGCCGGTGTCCGCTTGATTGTCACAGGAGGTCCTAGTGGTCAAGATCAACTCCTTCCTGATGCTGGATCTCATCTAATTTTATTGTTTCATCCTTATACTCCCCCTCCTGAAAAATATTACACTCATGGAATGAAAGCTGTCACGACCAACCTTCTGAGAATTATTCCTTCCGTTAAAACAACGAATTATATGCCCGCTATTTTTGCGATGAATAAAGCAAAACAGCGTGGATTCGATGACGCGATTTATCTAAGTGACCGACAAGAGCTTTTAGAAGGAACCATTTCTAATGTTTTTTTCTTTAAAGACGGAAAAATCATCACTTCTGATTCCAATAGCATAGTCAAAGGAGTGACTCGGTCGATTCTCCTTCGGCTCGCCGAGCCCCATTTCCCTATAGAATATCGTTCTTTGCCGCTTTCGGAAGTCTCTTCTTGCCAAGAGGCCTTTTTATGCTCAAGTCGCAAAGAAGTGGCGCCCTTGGTGCAAATCGATGACATTGTGATCGGGACAGGTAAACCGGGGCCCTCTTCGGCTAAGCTGCGCTCCTTATTTCAAGACTATGTAGCAAACTACTTTGCCAAAACCCTTCAGCCGGTTTGTTAAAAAAAGTAAATCATTTTTTGCCCTAACCCTCTCTTTTTTAGAGCTTTATCTAACCTTCTGCACATTTTGAGTGATTTTACTCAGTATATTGAGTAAAATCACTCATAACAGTGAGTGAGTAGATTGATGAAAAAAAGACCCGTCTTTCGCGAGATCGTTGAACGTTTACAACAACCTCGAAAATTTATTCAGGTTCTTTTAGGGCCTAGGCAGGTGGGCAAAACAACATTAGCCCTTCAAGCGGCAGAAGAAATCCATCAACCAAGCCATTATGCCTCAGCGGATTTAGCCTCACTGCAAGATTTATCCTGGCTGGTTCAGCAATGGGAAATAGCAAGACTCAAAGTCGACTCCACCCATGGAGCGTTATTTGTCATCGATGAGATACAAAAAATCCCTAATTGGTCTGAAGTGGTGAAAGCTTTATGGGATGAAGACACAAGAAAAAAAATCAATCTTTCGGTGATGATCTTAGGCTCTTCTCCTTGGTTAGTGCAAAAAAGTCTTTTTGAAAGTTTGGCTGGTCGCTTTGAAATCATCCCGATCACTCACTGGTCTTATCCAGAAATGAAAGAGATTTTTGGTTTGTCTTTAGATGAATACATTTACTTTGGAGGCTACCCGGGATCAGCTTCGCTCATTGACAAAGAAGATCCTACTCGCTGGATGAATTATATTAGTGATTCTCTCATTGAAACAACGATATCGAGAGACATTTTATTGATGACCCAAGTGAATAAGCCTGTTTTACTTCGCAGATTGTTTCAATTGAGCTGCCAATATTCTGGACAAATTCTTTCCTATTCCAAAATGTTAGGGCCTTTACAAGATGCAGGCAATACGACAACATTAGCTCACTATCTAGATCTTCTATCGGGAGCAGGGTTATTATGCGGATTGCAAAAATTTGCAAATCAACCGGTTCGACAAAAAAATTCGAGTCCCAAATTAATGGTGTATAATACCGCTCTCATGAGCGCACAAACAGGAAAAACATTTAAAGAGGCCAGATCCGATTCAGCTTATTGGGGACGGCTTGTCGAATCGGCAGTCGGCGCCCATCTTTTAAATCAGATCCGCTCCTCGCGGTCAGAGCTTTTTTATTGGAGGGAAAAAGATCAGGAAGTGGATTTTGTCGTTCACGATAAAAAACATCTCATTGCCCTAGAGGTAAAATCGGGATCAGAATTTTTTAGACGCTCTGGCATGGATCTATTTTCGTCTGAATTTAAACCTCAAAAATGCTTGCTTATCGGAAGAGAGGGCGTTTCTTTAGAAGAATTTCTACAAGCGTCGCTTTCCAAGTTGTTTTCTTTGTCTCGACTTTGCAACTTTTAATTGCCTAGCTCAAGCCGCCCGCAGCGCCCGCTTTACTATGACCTCGGCCCATTCCGCCATGTCAGGTGTAATATTTCCCCAGGAAGGGGTGATTTTTGCCTTCCCTGGAATTAAATTTCCCTGCCAAATCGCCATCCGCACGGCCCTCAGCAT
>JAJXYX010000024.1 GCA_021780355.1 bacterium
GGCAGAGGGCATCAACAATAAAATTAAAACTCTGAAAAGGCAGGCATATGGCTACAGGGACATGGAGTACTTCAAGCTCCGACTTTACCACCTTCATGAGCAGAGGTACCAATTAGCCGGATGAACCCCATTTAAATTGATTTGTATTTACTAAGATGCTTATTATCAATGACGTGATTTTTTTGCCGACGAGTCAATATGAAACAATTGAAACAATTTCGACTCGTAATTGACTCAAATGACTCATAAATGTATCATTGAGTCAATTCCTAAAAAGGCAAAATGAAGTATCCTGAGACAGAATCCTCCACACTAGAGCTAAAAAGAGAGCTACCTAAAAACGACCAGATCGTAAAGACAATCATCGGCTTTTCGAATCAAAGCGGTGGCAAGTTGGTTATAGGGGTAGCCGACGATGGAACGATCACTGGAATCCATGAAACTGAAGCAGCTTCAGCCATTGAATATCTCAATCACTCCATTTACACAGCCTCTACTCCCCCCATTTTGCCTAATGTCTACACCCAAACGGTCAATGGGAAAATACTTCTCATCATTGAAGTCTCTTCCGGCTCTAATAAACCCTATTTTCGAAAGCAAGAAGGCTTAGAAAAAGGAACCTATATTAGGTTAGGGAGATCCACCGTAAGAGCAACAGTGGAATTGATTGAAGAACTAAAATGGCAGACTCACGGAAAATCTTTTGATTGCATGTCCGTTTATCAAACTAATGAAAATGATTTGGATCCCAAAAAAATAAAATCCTTTTTGGAAAAAAGAAGAGATAGAAACTCTGATAAGATCACCCAAGATACACTTATATCTTATTATCTAATCGCTCAAGAGCATACACATACTTATGCAACAACCGCAGGCATCCTTTTATTTGGCAAACGTCCACAACATTTTTTTAGCGAAGCGATGATCATTTGTTCCCATTTTAAAGGAACCGAGGGACGCGAAGCTATTGCTTCAACAGATTGCACGGGAACACTATTTGAACAATTTGAGACCGCCTATGAGTTTATCTTAAGCCGCCTCTCAAAGTCTTTTGTCATCAAAGCTCCTAAACGCGAGGAAAAACTCGAAATCCCAGCTGAAGCCATTCGAGAAGCTCTTTTGAATTTACTCGTGCATAGAAACTATCATTACAACAGTCCTAGCAAAATAGCGATTTATCGAGATCGGATTGAATTTTTTAGTCCTGGGATTTTCTCTAATCCGACCATTATTCATAATCTGCAATCAGGCTTCAGTTACATCAGAAACATCGCTATTTGCAAAGTTTTTCGCGAAGCGAATTATATTGAAAAAATTGGGTCAGGGTTGATTACCATTTTCAAAAGTTATAAAGAGTGGGGACTAAAAACACCTCTAATCATCGAAGGAGAAGGTTTTGTAAAGTGCATTCTCCCTCGAATCAAAGCCCAAACAGAAGAGATAGATGATTTCGACTCCATTATGGAGCTATTTGAAACCTCAGACGAAATCTCTATTTCTGATATCATGAGCCGTCTACATCTAACCCGCCCTACAGCTGGCCGAAAACTAAATGCCCTTGTGAAAAAAGGACTCATTCAAAAAAAGGGAAAAGGACGAAGCTCTTCATACATTAAGCTCTCTTCGGTATAACGATCTCATATCTGAGATAAAAATTGAAAAGGAGGCGCTTTTTCCCAAAGTTGTCTTGCGTAATCGTAAGCTTTATATTCGGGAGGTTTTTTACGCTCTTCATTATAAACTCTTCGCAAAAGAAGCTCTAACGAACTCATTTTTTTCTCCTCGCAGCCCCTTTCTTTCTTTTGAGGCAGTTCGAAAGAGTCCAGATGGCAAAACGTTCGAATCGCCTCTTGCGTCTCTACGTCCCATAAACGTTCATACTTAATGGCGAGAATCTGAGCCGTTTCTTTTGGAGCGGGAACAACCCAATCAAATAACCATTTTTGCAAATGGATCCCCGTCCCCAAAGCGTCGTAAGCTAACAAATTATGATACAAAGATTGTTTTCTCGTATCATGGCCCATCTCTGCCAGCCATTTTTTATCAGAACTAAATAAATGTTGAAAATGGAGCTCTCCAAACGCCTCGTCTTCGAGCAATTTATGCAAAGCCGACTCTGCCGCCCGATCCGGCTGAGAAAAAATAAAGAGTGCCTTTCCCTGAAATTCTTTGGGAACAAATTGGTGCGTCTTTAAAACAGCCCGCCCCCCAGCCGCTTTAGCCACAGCTTTCACTAACAAAGTGCTTCCAGAACGCCCTGGACTAGCCACAACAAGAGCTTGAGGGTCATTTATATAAGAAGCAAACCCCTCAGGCAGCTCAACAAAATCGGCATAACTCATCGTAAGCAACGCACAAACCAAAACTCCCACCCATCTCATCCAAAAACTCCAAAATTTTTCCCAATATAAAACAATGAGATGTTAAAGAGCGACAGCTCTTTTATACCGTTCGTGACTCAAGAATCGGCTGTTGGACGGGATTGAAAGCCGCCAAAAATCGATTGCCGCAAACTGGGGTAGTATGAGGCAATACAACCCAGTTTGCGGCAATCGATTTTTGGCGCTTTGAACCCGTCGAACAGCCGATTCTTGAGTTACGAACGGTATATCTGAGAGCTAAAAATCAAATCCTCTACCATCTTGCTTAAATTCACTCTATATAGTACGATATCTTTATAATTAATTCTGCAAAAATAATGACCTATTATTTCAAAACAACGTGGATTGCTCTTCTAAGTATTTTTTCTATTATTGGAATGACTCCCATTCGAGCAGAAGTTTTTCAAGAACAAAAAAAAGAGGATAGTGTGGATTACAGGCAGATGAAGATCAAATCTTATCAACATTGGGATCTATATCTCCATGAAAACCAAGGCTACCTCGGCAGAACCTTTGTCCAGCTAAAAAAAGAAGAAGGGATAGATGATTTCTTAAGTATAGGAAAAGAAGCTCAAGACGAGTTTTTCAAAATAGGGCAAGAAGTAAAAATCGCTCTTAAAACTCTTTTTCAGCCGGACAAAATGAATTATGCCGCGCTGAGCAATACATCTCCGAAGATCCATGTGCACCTCATTCCTCGCTATCAAAAGCCGCGCGAATTCGCAGGTCTAGTTTTTAAAGATGCCCGGTGGGGACAAAACTACGCCCCGTATGATAAGTCATTCACAGTTGATCAAGATGTACTCTTCCAAATTCGAGATGCCATCAAAGAAAAACTTTAAACCGCAACGAATAAAATTCGTCCTTTCACAAACCAAAACTCCAAAATTTTTTCCAATATAAAACAATGAGATTTTAAAGAGCGACAGCTCTTTAATGGGGTTTGGGGCAACGCCCCAAGAAGCGCTACGGCGAACAACTTTCCCAGCCGCCGCCTAGAGCTTTGATGAGCTGTACGGAAGCTTGATAGCGCCTGCCGAGCGCGTTCATCCAGCTTCTTTTAGCGTCGAGAGCGGCTCTTTCGGCAGAGAGGGTATCGAGGTGATTGACGAGGCCTTTTGTGTAGCGAAGCTGAGAGAGAGTGAAGAAATCTTGAGAAGAGCGATACGCGTTTTGCAAATCGGTTGATTGAAGAGCATATTGCTCTACATTGCTTAGGGCGTCTTCCACTTCTTGAAAGGCCGTTAAGACAGCTTGCTCGTAAGAGCCTTTGGCTTCATGGAATCTGGCGAAAGCGGCCTCGACGTAGGAACGATTGCGGCCAGCATTAAAAATCACCTGGACGATATCGGCGCCGATTTGCCAAAGCCGTCCTGTCCAAGTGAGAAATTTAGAAAGATCAGGGGACGAGTAGCCGAGGTGGCTGGTCAGAGTGATGCCAGGGAAGTAGGTGGCATAGGCCACACCGATCCACTCGTGGAAGGAGGCCATGTTTCTTTCTGCTTGGGCCAAATCGGGCCTTCGGATCAAAAGATCGGAAGGAAGGCCCGAAGGGATCGTGGGAGGCTCTTGCCAAAGGGGAGAGGGGTCGAGATGAAACTCCGAGGCAAGAGAACCTAAAAGAGTAGCGATCGCATTTTCAAATAAAGCTCTTTGCCGGATGCTCTCTTGATATTCTGCGTCTGTGTCGGCAAGCATTTTTTCAGACTGCAAATAGTCTAAATAGCTGACTAAACCGGACTCGTAGCTACTATGGACGAGGGCCAAAGACTCTTTGCGCAGCTGGACAATCTGCTTGAGCAGATCGATCTGCGTATCTAAAGCTCGTAAGTTAAAATAATGGCTGGCCAGCTCCGTGGAAAGGGTCAGCATCGTCACCCGGACCGCTTCATCTTGAGCTTGGGCATAGATCGCCGCCGCATTGTACGTGCCGCGGTATTTACACCACAAATCCACTTCGTAGGTCATCGCAATCGGCAGTTGATACATCTGCTCTTGGACTCGAGTCAACGTTTTGAGTCGAGGAGCAAAACTCTCTGGCACGCCATAGAGCTTGATGAGCTCGTCCACATTATTGAAAGAGGGAGTCGCGTAGACTTGAGGATAGAGAGTCGATTTCGCCACTCCTGCAACCGCTCTGGCCTCCGCCACTTTTTCCAAGGCAATGTAGAGAGTGGGGTTGTTTTCAATCACTAGCTTTTCTAAGGACGCCAGCTGCTCGTCGCCAAAAATCTCCCACCAGTTGTCCCATTCAGAGTCTAGACTCGTCGCGGGAGCGCTTTTCCAGTCTGAAGGAACAGCCGGATCCGGCGCTTCATAGCGAGGACCCAAATGACAGCCGGCTAAGAGGCAAAAAAGAAACAACAATCGTCTCATGAGCAGTGATCATCCATGAACCCGACGTATAGCACACAAAGGGAATTTATTTTAAAGACTGGGCAAAAACTTTTAGATCTGGATCTCGAGGATCGAAGGCAAACGTGTTGAGAGAACGTTTTTTCATCAAACGCTCAATGGCCATTTCCACATCGTCTTGATCGAGCCTGCGATAATAATCGGCGGCGATTTCTAAAAGCTCTTCAAACTCCTCTTCCGTTTGAAGCTGAGCGATGATCTTTTGAATCACTGCGATAAATAAACGGTGATCTCCGCTGACGGAGAGGAAACGAAGCGTTTCAAAAAGAAAAGAGGTCTCAGTGTTGGGATGCTTATCCAAAATCCGCGCAACTTCGGCATTCGCCCTGGAAGGATCGGAAAAAGAGAGGATGCGGGCTTTTAAGAAAGGGGGCCAAATCGACTCCGGCAAAAAAGGGAAAAAACCTTCCGCTAGTTCCTGCGCATAACTCACATCTCCGCCATCGAGAAGCTCCGTGATGTAATCATAGATAAACCCTTCGACGTCGTGCGCGCAATATTCAGAAATTGCTAGAAAAATCTCGACGGGAGCTTCTCCCTCATCTTGATTTTCATCTAAAATCTCTTGCAAGTTAGCCAAAATATCTTGGATCGGCTCATCGCTTTCCAAAGCGCCCCGGTCGTATAAAAAAATTCGATGGTCAAGCTCATCGCAAAAAATCGAAAGAGATTGCCTTTCTGGCAAAATCCGGCGCCACAGCTCAAAAATGATCAAATACACTTGATCATGCTCTTTTAAAGAAACGGATTCCTCAAGAAGAAGCTCCGTCAATTCTTCGGGAGTGTCGCACTCTCCGGCAAAAGAAATAAAATAATTTTTATCTAACGAAATGCCCCAAGGAGAGAGTCTTTGGAAAAGAACCTCTATGGAAAGATCGCGTAAATTCTCTAGAGCCCAGGTCTCTACGTCGGCCCCAGAAGTTTCTTGAGCATTTAAACGCAATAAATTATAAATGGCTTTAGTCTGTAGCTTCATAAATTAGTTTAAATAATATACAATTTCAGACCTAATGTCAAAGAATATACAAAAATTGCCTCAAAAATCGCCCCGTGAAATGAAAAAGAGAGCCTCTCTTCTTCTAGAAATCCTCTTGGCCTGTGCCCTTTTGACCGCCGCGGCAGGCCCCTTGATGCGAAAGCCCATTGAGCTCTATCAAACCCAGATGAAAGCACTGAAAGAAATCGAAAAGCAGCGCCTGGCCGACTTAACTTTTGCGGAGGTCAAACTTGCTTTGCTCACACACAAAATTCCTTGGAAAAAGCTCCCCTCTAAAGCCGCCAAGCAAATTGCGTACCCCTTGCCTCCTGCTGAGATGAATATCCCTTACTGCGAAACGCAGTCGATTGAAAGAAGGGTGATTCTCAAATTAAGACGGGAAAAAGTAAGCGTGAAAAGTGAAATTGTGCGGCTTTTCGATATTGAAGTGCAGTTCGCTCCTTTCCCCTCCTCAAAGGAAAAGCCCCCTCCGATCCAGTATATTTATTCAGCCGTCGTCAAAAAGTTACCTAGTTAGTCTTTACTTTCAGAGCAGAATCAGGCATAGAAAACATTGACTATGCCTTCAGAAAAACATCTCCACCTTCCCTCGCCTCATCAAAGCCACGTCAAAGAACTCACCGTTCGGGCGGTCGGGATCGGCGTTATCTTTGGCGCGCTTTTTTCTATCATTAATGCGTATTTAGCCTTAAAAGTGGGGACGACCATTTCCGCCTCGATTCCCGCCGCGATCATGGCGATGAGCCTGATGAAACTGCTTTTTAAAGATGCGACTATTTTAGAGAGCAATACCATCCAAACCATTGCGACCATGGGAGAAGGATTGGCCGCGGGAGTTGCGTTTACGATCCCAGCGCTGCTTTTATTGGGAGCCACCCCCTCCATCACCCGCATTTTTCTCCTTTCGTCTCTAGGCGGGGTGCTAGGAGTGCTATTTATGATTCCGATGCGCCGCTTCATCATCATTGAAGAAAAAAAGAGACTCCCTTTTCCAGAAGGGGCGGCTGCAGCTGCGATTTTAAAAGCGGGAACTTCGAACAAAAAAGTGGCGATCACCGCCCTTTGGGGCCTTCTCATCGGCATGTTTTACAAAACTTGTTCCAACATTTTTTTTCTATGGAAAGAAAACCCCAGCTGGACCCTTTTTCAACAAAAATTCCAATTCTTCATAGAGGCGACTCCCTCTCTTTTAGGAGTCGGCTACATCATCGGCCCTCGCATTGCAACTCTCATGCTCTCCGGCAGCATGCTGGCTTGGTGGGTATTTATTCCTCTGATCAAAATTTTTGGGCTCGGGCCGCAGACGGTCTATCCTTCTACTCTTTCGATTGGGGATATGAACGCCGACGCCATTTGGGCCTACTACGTCCGCTACATCGGCGCAGGCGCTCTCGTTTTCGGCGGTTTATTGAGTCTAGTGCAAATCGCTCCTTTGATTTATCGAACCCTTCACGCGAGCGTCAAAGAGCTTCTCGATCTTTTTAAGAAGAAAAAATACATTCCAAGAGCGCAAAGGGATTTATCTCTCTCTTGGGTCTTTCCAGGCGCTCTAGCCATCGTTTTAGCGCTTTGGCTGATCCCTTCTTTCTCGATGAATTTCTTCACCGTGCTGCTCTTTGTTGTTTTAGGATTTTTCTTTGTCGCCATCACGTGTCTTTCAGTCGGCCTTGTAGGAACAACGGCGAGTCCTGTATCTGGCATGACGCTCACAACGCTTCTCATCACGTGTCTCATCTTTGTCTTTTTAGGATGGACGGAAAGGGTGTATCTCATTGCGGCCATTACGATGGGATGCGTCACTTGCTGCGCCATTTGTACAGCTGGCACTACTTCGCAGGATTTAAAAACAGGCTATCTCCTCGGCTCGATGCCGCGCGCGCAGCAAATCGCCGAAATCATCGGCGTCATCCTACCGTCTCTTCTCGTCGGCTACATCATCTACGCCTTCAATGACGCCTACGAGATCGGGTCCGTCAACATGCCAGCTCCGCAAGCCTCCCTCATGGCCATGGTCGCAGAAGGGGTCATCAGCCACAATCTTCCCTACGGCCTCGTCGGCGTCGGCATGGTCATCGGCCTCATCATGACTCTGCTTAGGCTCCAACTGCTCCCTTTCGCCCTCGGGATCTATCTCCCCCTCTCGCTCACCACAGCCATCATGGTCGGAGGCTTTGCCCGCGCTTTCGTCGATTACAAATCCAAAGCCCCCGTCTCTCAAGAAAGGGGCATCCTCCTCGCCTCCGGACTCATCGGCGGCGACGCGTTCATCGGCATCGTCATCGCCCTCATGGCCGTCTTTCATTACGCACCCCTTCACGCCCAAGCTTTTTGGCCCGACTGGGTCAGCCTGCTCCTCTTTGGCCTCCTCAGCTGGAGCCTCGCTTCGCTTTCCTTACGAAATAAAGGGCCTGCTTAGAGGGGGGCCGCTGCTAAATACGCGCTCAATGAGAAGGCGCGGTTTTATACCGTTCGTGACTCAAGAAACCCTTCTTGCGCAGACATGCAAACACGCTGATTATTAATCGATTAAGATTTAAAACATCACTAAATCAAGAAAAGTGCATTTTGGTGATAGATGAAATTTTAATAAAAGTATCACCAAAATCGATTTTTTTTGACTTGGTGATACATTTTTCAATAGAATAAGGAGAAAACTGAGGACCTAATGAGTACACCCTTCTACGGACGAGAGAGAGAGCTCCTGCTTTTAAAAGAACGATTGGATATGAAAATCGCTAGCTTAATTGTCATCAAGGGACGACGGCGTATTGGAAAAAGTCGTTTAGCTGAGGAGTTTAGCAAACCTTTTAAAACGATCTCGATTGAGGGGCTGCCTCCGGATGAAGAGGCGATTACCGCCCAGATCCAGAGAGTTCATTTTGCGACTTGCTTGCAAAAGGAATTGGGGTTGAGGGGACTCAAGACAGATGATTGGGACGATCTTTTTTGGCATTTAGCTCAAGCTACAAAAAAAGGAAGAATCATTCTCATTCTGGATGAAATTAATTGGATGGGCTCCAAGGATCCCACATTTTTAGGAAAACTAAAAACAGCTTGGGATAAATACTTTAAGAAAAATCCTCAGTTTATCTGCATTCTAAGCGGGTCAATGTCTGGCTGGATAGAGAAAAACATTCTGAGTAGCACAGGATTTTTAGGAAGAATTTCTTTAGATTTAACCTTGGAAGAACTGCCTCTTTTTGAATGCAATCATTTTTGGCGTCCTTTCGAAAAGAAAATCGCCTCTTTTGAAAAATTTAAAATCCTTTCCGTTACCGGGGGGATACCTCGTTATTTAGAGGAAATGGATCCAAAAATTCCTGCGGATGAAATGATTTACCGTTTTTGTTTTCGAAAGGAAGGATTGCTTTTTTCTGAATTTAAACGGATTTTTTCAGATCTTTTTTCTAAAAAAACGGCGACCTATAAAAAAATTGTAACGAGATTGGCTCAAGGCGATGCAAGTCTATTACAAATTTGCGAAGCCCTTGAAATTGAAAAAGGCGGCCAGATAAGCGAATATCTTTCTGATTTGGAGGAAACTCAATATATTTCTCGATATTGTGGATGGAGCCTCCAAAGCGGAAAAAAAACAAAAAATGCTATGTACCGCCTCAAAGACAATTACATAAGATTTTACCTAAAATATATAGAGCCCTATTCAGATGCTATTGCTAAAGGGAAAGTAAAAAAAAATCCGGCTTGGGATGCCATTATGGGGCTGCAATTTGAGAACTTAATCATTAATCATTTCAAGCAACTTTATTCTATTTTAAATATTTCTCCTGACCAAATCATCAATGATGGGCCTTACATCCAACGTCAAACAAGGTCTCATTCCCGCTGCCAAATTGATTACTTACTTCAACTCAAATACAATAGCCTCTACCTCTGTGAAATCAAATATTCGTCAAAACCTATCGACTTAGATGTTGTTAAAGAGGTGCAAAAAAAAATTGAAGCTCTTTACCATCCCAAGATATGTTTTTCTATAAGACCCGTTTTAATCCACGTGAATGGAGTCACCGAAGCGGTTCGTGAGAGTTCCTTTTTCACACATATCATCGATTTTTCACAGTTTCTTTTATACCGTTCGTAACTCAAGAATCGGCTATTGGACGGGTTCAAAGCGCCAAAAATTGATTGCGGCAAAGCGGGTTGTATCGCCTCATACTAGCCCACTTTGCCGCAATCAATTTTTGACAGCTTGCAATCCCGCCTATCGGTCAAATTTTGAATTCATTTCGGCATAAAGATTTTCGTGCTATCTTATACCGTTCGTGACTCAAGAATCGGCTGTTGGACGGGATTGAAAGCTGCCAAAAATCGATTGCCGCAAACTGGGCTAGTATCAGGCAATACAACCCAGTTTGCGGCAATCGATTTTTGACACTTTGAACCCGTCTAATAGCCGATTCTTGAGTTACGAACGGTATAGTCACTTTGTTTGATGAATCTGAATGTATGACTTATTTCAAAATAACTAACAAAAGACCGATGATCCTTTTTGAGATCATCGTGGGGCTTGCTCTTTTATCTGGACTTCTTTCTATCCTCTTTTCGTTTTTTACATCGAGCGCCAAGATGCAAGAGAAGCTAGGCCGAGCGGAAGCGGCGCTAGCGGAAAGGCAGCGTCTCAATCAAAGGCTTCAAACAATTTTAACTTCTGTGATCCCCACTCCGGATCCAAGCTTGCCGGCTTCTTTATACACCCAGAAATTTCCTGAAGAAGAAAATCTTAGCCTTGTGATCTATTTTGATCATGGCATCGACCCGGATCCCGCTTTTAGCGGGCCCAGTCTCGCAAGGATCTATATCAATCCACAGCATGAACTTTGCCTCGCCATTTGGCCTAAAGACCGAGAAAAAGATAAAACTCTCGTCCGCCATGAGGTCTTGCTGCAAAACATCAAAACCTTTGCGTTTCAGTTTTTAACGCAAAAGACGGATCAATCCATCAGCTGGGAAAGTAAGAGGCCTGCAAAAGCAAAAGAAGACATCCCTTCGCTCATCCGTTTGGATCTTTGGGAAGAGGGAAACCAAAAACCCTTCTTGCAATTCGCCTTTGCTTTGCCGTTTTCAAAACCGTCTATCGTTTATCCAGCTCACGAGGGAGTTAAAAAAAAGACATGAACATCCTGCCGCTCGTCCTCTCGATTTTGCTGATTTTGACATTCGGATTTTATTCCTGCCTGGAAAAAGAAGCGGCCGTCTATCGCACGAATAAAACGTTCGTCATCCAAAACAAACTCTCCCGCGGCCTGCTTAAAACTTATGAAGAGCATCATTATGATGCAATCAAAGCTGCAAAAAAGATCAAATCCCCTCATGAGGTCTCCTCGTCTAAGCGAAAAGAAAAGACCGTAAGAGAAATCCCCGAGCCGCCCCCGATCAACCCCGAATGCTCTCGGCTCAATCTTTGGCCGCTGCTTCAAGCAGATAAAAAAGAACACCCCCTTCTTTATGAGCAGCTAGCGCAACTTTTAAGACTTTATTATCAAAAGCCGCTGTTTCGCTTTTTTTCTGAAAGATCCGATTTCGAATATCAATTTCTCGACGCCTGGCTCGATATTTTGAAAAAAAACCTCTCGGGCGCATCCAAGGGAAAACCCATTCTTTTAGAAAAAGCCGCTTTTTCAGACCGCTCTTTTCAAATTCTCTACTACAACATGCTGAGAGGCTCTAAAGAAAAATATCCTCCGCTTCTCGATTTCATCAAAGCGGCCCGCCCCCTCGATCCCCAAGAAAAGCTCTGCCTGTTACACGCCACTCCCGGGATGCTCGCCGTTTTCTTTGGAGAAGCCGCAGGGGCCATTTATGACGAAATGCACGGAAAAACTCTCGCCGTAACAGAAGAGAGGATCGAAGAGCTCTGCCGCACCCACCACGGCCCTCTTATTGCTAAAGAGCTCTTCCAACTCCTCAACCTCTCCCGCTTCAAACACCCACCCCCCCCAGAAATCACCCTCTTCGAAGAAGACAAGCAGACCAAAACATCGATGAGAAAAAAAGTCTACCCCAATCCGTGAGCCAAGACCACTCTCCTTCTTTGAACTGGAGTTTGGATTAATTTTAGGCTTAGAGAATCCAATCTTTTGACTTTTAGTGCGTTAGATCTGATTTTGACCATACCCGAACGGGTAGGCAAAATCAGATCTAACGCACTAAAAGCCAAAATATTACATTCTGTAAGCCCAAAATTAGTCCAAACTCCAGTGAAAAAGCAAATCCTGCAACACACTCTAAAACAACCGCTTACAACAAGTTAAAATATAATCCACACAAATTTATCAAACATTAAAAAAAGAAACGTAAAATATGTAAAACAAACGAATATTATTACTAAATAAAAAGAGATGTTTTTATGGGTGCAGGACCTCCCCCAGAAGTCAAACAACAAGAAAATTTTATTATTTCCAATTTTTCTTTTGAAACAAGAGAGACCCTTTGCGATCTGGCTCTACCTATTATCGTCATTTTAGGATCTATGATCGGAGGGGCTTTCGCAGGAAGCCTTGTTCCCGGTCTTGGCAATGCAATAGGAGCTCTAGCAGGGGCAGTAACAGGGGCAGCCTTCATAACGATAGGGGGTGATTTTTTCATAAAAGACAAACTGGAAAAGTGTTTCTTCACCGAAAACGAGACCAAAACAAGAAATCAGAAAAGGGAGAATGCAAGATTTGTTAACTTTTATTTTGAAAAACTTAATGAGTTCAAAAACCTTAATCCAGAGCAAATAACCCAAGCGAAAAAAACTGAATTTAAAGCCTTACAAAGAAAAATCAATGAGACACTAAACATTCTCAACTCAACAGAAAAAGACAAACTCGAAGACAAACTGAATGAAGTTAAAAATAAGCACCCAACACTTTTTCCGGCCTCTGATTCCACAAATACCAAAGAAAGCTGAAAAATCGGCTTATAGGCGAGATTGAAAGTTGCCAAAAATCGATTGTCGTAAGGAGGGCAGTAATATTGCCTTGCTCCCCCCTTTACGACAATCGATTTTTGGCTCTTTGAACCAGCCTATAAGCCGATTTTTTCAGCTTTAGGTATAATCATTACATCAAAACCTACAGAGGTTACCCTCGACGGGCTGTTTCTTTTTACCCCCGCTCGGTTTGGAGCGGCAGGCTGATAGTAAATCTTGTTCCTTTGCCTAACTCTGAAGAAGCTTTGATGGTGCCGTGGTGTTTATCGATGATCGTTTTGACAATCGAAAGACCAAGGCCCGCGCCACCGGATTTGCGCGATCTCGCTTTATCCACCGTGTAAAATCGATCAAAAATATGGGGCAGGTCTTTTTCTGGAATTCCGATCCCGTGGTCTTGGACTGCGATCTCTACGCGATGGTGAGGAGCGGCTTGGAGGATCACCTCGATATGAGCCGGAGAAGGAGAGTATTTGACGGCATTTTCCAAAAGGTTCATGATCGCTAGATCAAATAAATCCCCTTCGACAGCTACATAGGCGCGCTGAAGGTCTTCTCGAATGGTAATGGTCGCTTCGGGATGGGCAGTAAGTAGGATGTGCTTGCAATGCTCAATCAGGGGCAAGAGATCGTAAGGACGAAAATTCGTTTCAGGTAGATTTTCAATGTCGGCTAAAGTAAGAAGGCTTTTGACCAAACGATCTAGCCTGCCGCAGGTGCGGACAATTTTTTCCGTGATCTCATGAAGCATCGTGGGAGATAGTTTGGGAATATCTTGCAGCGTTTCCGCAAACCCACGGATAATCGTAATCGGCGTTCTGAGCTCATGCGAGGCGTTCGCAATAAAATCTTTGCCCATCTCAACCACTTTGTAATCGGATGTTTTATCTTGCAGCACTAAGATCGCCCCGCTTTGATGAGCCAATGGCGCGGCGATGAGGTCAAGATAGATTTTTCCTCCGTCGCCAAGCGTCCAGGTCTGCACGATCGTTTCCGAGGTTTGCAGGGCCTGCAACACCCCTTCATGGCATTTTTTGGCAAGGCCTTCAACAATCGGCGAGCTTGCTGGAAGATGGGGCAAAATGTAGCCGATCATCGCATCATGATGCGCTCTCAGCATACGGCAGCTGACTTGATTAGCAAATGTGACCTTAGCGCTTGTATCAAAAGCGATCACTCCTTCGCTAAGAGACTCTAAAATGTCTTCGGTCTCTTTTTTTTGACGGGTCAAATGCTCGATTTGCTTTTGGATTTTTTCATTCAGCGAGTTGAGAGTGGAAGCTAGCTTGCCGAATTCATCCGTCTGCATCGCTTCGCTCAAGATGATCTTTGGTAAAAATTCTTCCCGCCCTTCTTGGTAAGGGGCCACGGCATCGACGATTTGTTGAATAGGCCGGGTTAACCGGTGGATGATCGCCCAGGTCATGACGCTATAGAGCAGCAAGATAAAAATGCCGAGCGCCAAAAATCCCATTTCAAAATCGACCGCCAGCGTTCTCACTTCATTCGAAGGAAAACCGACTCGAAGCACATACACGTGTCCTTGTGCTGTAAACTGCATCGCAATGTAAGAAAACTGCTCTTGATAAAACTCCGAATAGCCATCTCCATACCCACGGCCTCTTTCAAGGGCCTCTAAAAGCTCTGGATGTTCAAGCTCATAATCGGAGGCAAACGACTCTGTGGCAATCTCATTGCCATGCGTCACATAAAGCATCCGCTCTTCCGGATCGATGAGCGCAATTTGATGGAAAACAAGGCGCTTATGATCTTCTAAAATGGCCAGCATGCCTGGCAAATCCTGCGTACTTTGCAAAGTCGTAATCAGCGTTTTCGCCTTGTCTTCAAGCGATTTTCGCATGATGTTGCCGACTGTTTTTCCAACAAAAGGGAAAAGCAGCGCTATGAACAAAAGAAGAAGGATCACATCGCTTAAAAGAACTTTTTTTCTAAAACTCAGCATGTCCACACAAATTTTCATAGCCGTCTTCGGTCACGGCGATCGTCTCTTCATAGCGCACTCCCCCTAAAGGAGCTTGATAAAGGCCAGCTTCAAGTGTAAAAACCATCCCGGGCGCTAACATGAGCCCCGCATCTTCCCCATCAAATCGAATCCGAGGATACTCATGCGTTTCTAGGCCGATGCCATGTCCTAAACTATGTAAAAACAACTCTTCCAGCCCTTCGCGCTGAAACTCCTGCCGGACAATTTCGTCGAGCCGCCCCACAGACACGCCAGGACGAACGGCCTCTAAAGCTTGGTTTTGCGCTCTTTTCACGACTTGCAAAAAATAAAGGAGTTTGGGATCCGCTTCGCCAAAAAAGGCTACCCGGGTCAAATCGCCGTGATAATGATCTACGACAGCTCCCACATCCATTAGCACGATCTGCCCTTTTTGCAAAAGGGTCTTCCCCGCGCGGTGGTGCGGATAGGCGCTATTGGGCCCAAAAGCGACGATCGGTTCAAAAGAAAGGCCAGAGGCCCCTTTGTTGCGGCAAAACCACTCAAAGGCAAATGCAAGCTCCTCTTCCGAAATTCCCTCTCGCAAAAGTCCTTTCATATGCAAAAGTCCCTCATAGGTGAGATGAGCCGCTCTTTTCAAAGCGGCCATTTCATCGGGGGTTTTCACAGCTCTCATGTGTTTTAGCGGCGAGGGGACGGCTACAAAGAGAAGATCGGGGAATCCTTTTTCCAACGCCCGGTATTCTTCGTATGTCATGAACGCGCTATCCAACCCAATAGAGCCATGGAGTCCTTTCATAAAGCTTTTTTTCTCATTGAGCTCGACAGGAAGAAAAGAAAGCTTTCGCGCCATCTCGATATAGCGGCTATCGACAAATAAAGTGGATCCAGACGGTTTTACGACCAAGTAGCCTTTAGACACTTCGAGTCCCGTAAGATAAAATAGATCGATCGGACTTTCTATGATCAAAGCATCGAGGTGATGCTCTTTTAAAATTTTTTGCAAAGACTCGATTTTACGTTGCATGAGACAGCCATTCAATCATCTGTTCTTCCCGAACTTCTTTTCGGATCACGCGCCCTAAAGGATCATAGACCCCATCTTGGCACTCCGCGAGCTTCTCTTCGATCAAAGCCGCCTCTTGCAGACTATATACTTTTTTGCGGCTTCTGCAAAGACGGCAAATCAAGGATGCCGCTTTCTTCTCTGTTTTCCACTGAGTAAAAAAGTCGGCCGCCTCGTCTGGCTCCAAACCAACCGGCAAGGCGTCGATCGCCACCGTCCGACTTCCCAAAAGACGGGCCTCGATGCCCCATGTTTTCCACTCGTCTACCCACTCCTCTCCAAGGCGAGCCTCTTCGGAAGAAAGGTGGATCTCAATCGGCAAGAGCAAAGCTTGCACATGAGGCGTTTTCTTCTCGATATTTTCAAAAAGAAGCCTCGCCTCCGCCCCTTTTAAATCCAAAAGCACGCAAGGATCGCCTTCAAATAAAGCCAAGCTGCCAATCAGCGCGACTGGAACTTTTTTCTCTCTCTTCGGAATCAACAGCTCAGGTTGAACCTCTCTGCAGACAGACTCAGCGACCGGAGCTTCTCGGTCCCAAGGCAAAATAGCATCTTTAAATTCAAGCGGGGATAAAAACGCCGTCTCCGGCGCCGCCCCAAAAGCACTAGCAATCGCCCTTTCGACCAACCGATACACTTTGGAATCGTCTTGAAATCTCACGTCTCTTTTTTGGGGATGCACGTTTACATCAAATTCATCGGGCGGAAGTTCTAAATATAAAACCGCCGTCGGATGTTTCCCTTCAGGCAGTCTCGTAGAATAGCCATCTTTCAAAGCTCTAGCAATCACTGGGGAAAAAATGGGCCTTCGATTCACAAAAACATACTGTCCGCTCCGATTTCCTTTCGCCTCTTCAGGAGAGCCAATGAGTCCATAAATCACATATCCATCCCTCTCGCCTTTCACCTCATGAGCAAAGCTCCCGAGCACATCCTTTGCTCTCTCTCTCCAATCCAAAGCAGCCTCTGCCTCAAACACCACCCTTTCTTGGCTCACTAGCGTAAAAGCAATCTCCGGCTGCGCGAGTGCAATCATCTGCATTGTCTTCAAAGTCTGCGCGCTGCTGCTCGCCGCTGATTTTTGAAATTTCAATCTCGCCGGCACGTTATAAAAAAGGGATCTCACATCGATCGTCGTCCCTCTATTTCTCGCGCAGCACTCCACGGCGACCACCCTTCCCGCCTCCACTTCCAACCGAGTCGACTCATCGCCATCCATCGTTTGCAGCTCGAGCTGCGCCACCGAAGCGATCGCCGCCAGCGCTTCTCCACGAAATCCCATCGTCGCCAAACTCAATAAGTCGTCCGTCTGCCGAATTTTTGACGTCGCGTGTCTCTCCAAGCACTCCAAAGCATCTTCTCTCCCCATCCCCACACCGTCATCTTCCACTCGAATCAGCTGATGCCCCCCCCCTTTGATCTCCACTCGAATCCGCAAAGCCCCCGCATCAATCGCATTCTCAACAAGCTCCTTCACTGCCGATGCCGGATTCTCCAACACCTCCCCCGCCGCAATCTGGTTGATCACATCCGATCGCAATCTAGCTATTTTTTTTGTCATCGTCTTCCGCTCTTGGGACTTCGTCCCAAACCCTACCAAAGGACTTCGTCCTTTGGAATCCTAGTATTTGTGATGGTTTTATCCTATTTTATATAAAAAAAATAGGATTCCAAAGGACGAAGTCCTTTGGTAGGGTTTGGGACGAAGTCCCAAGGGCCCAGTAAACTGTCTATTGTAACAGAAATAGTCTCTTCGAGTATACTCCCTCGCATGAGATGGTTGCTGTTTTTTCTTTTTCCTTTTTTGCTGCACGGGTTTTATGAAGGTAATCCGGGGTCTCCTGGGATTATGAACGCTGGTTTTTTTACAAGCCGCAATCCTTGGATTAAAATTACGACTGGGTATTTGGCTGATTATACTTCGAATAAAAGGTATGTCGCGAGCGGGGGAAATGAGAATTTTGATCCGAATGACACGTTTAAGGAGTTTGGGCTCCATTCGCAGCTGGGTACGTTTTCTTTGATTTTGTTAGAGCGGCTCGAATTTATGGGAACGCTGGGGGGAACGAAAGAGAGGGCAAAATGGCATGATCAGCCGATGAGAGACGATCCTTTGTCTATTTATTTTGACTTTAAAAGCAGCCATAGTTTTTCTTGGAGTGCAGGGGCCAAGGTCATTTTGTTGCAATGGGGACAAACGTTTTTCAGTACAGACTTTACTTATTTTGAAGTGCCGGAGACGTCAAAATCCTACTTTCAGTTTTTTCAACAATCGGAAGAGGCGGCGCCCGCTGTAAAACAACGATTTTTTATGAAAGAATGGCAAGCTGGAGTTGGGCTCGCTTCCAGGTTTTGGATTTTGACCCCTTATGTGGGAGCCGATTATTTGCGCTCGAGGATGAAAATCCAAAAGGGGCCGGCCACGCCTGCGATCTTTTATGAAAATGAACAGACGATCGGCTACTTTTATGGAGCGACGCTCTCTTTGGGGCCCAAGTTCTTTGTCAATTTTGAGCGGCGCGTGCGCAACGAATTTGCCTACTCGCTATCCACCATTGCGGTTTTTTGATGCATGAACACCCCCAAGCCCGCTTTATCGTCGATCGGCTGGTTCAAGAGGGGTTTGTCGCTTATTACGCCGGGGGATGGGTGAGGGACTTTCTTTTGCAAAGAGAGTCAGACGACATCGATATCGCTACAGACGCCCCTCCGGAAATGATCCAAAAGCTTTTTCCCCATACTGTGCCGATAGGGATCGCCTTTGGCATTGTTTTAGTCATCGTCGAAGGACATCAATATGAGGTGGCCACTTTTCGCCAAGACCTCGATTATGAAGACGGCAGAAGGCCGACGGGAGTCGCTTTTTCAACCGCAGAGCAAGACGCCCATCGGCGGGATTTTACGATCAATGGGATGTTTTACGACCCGATCCAAGAAAAGGTGCTGGATTTTGTCGGGGGCAAAGCAGATCTTCAAGCCAAACTCATCCGAGCCATCGGCGATCCCCATAAAAGAATCCAAGAAGACCGCCTTCGGATGATCCGGGCCGCAAGGCTCGCTTGCCGATTTCATTTCGCCATCGATCCAAATACAGAAAAAGCCATCCGCGCCCATGCAAAAGAGCTCTTCCCCGCAGTGGCGATCGAAAGAATATGGCAAGAGCTTATGAAGGGCCTAGCGTTTCATACGCTAGCTCCGATGCTCGAGCGGCTCCACAGCTTTGGACTCTTACAAGCTATTTTTCCTACTCTTCAAGGTGTTTCCACAGAAGAAATTAAACAAAGGCTCCAGCCCCTGCAGTATTTCCCCAACGAAGCTCCTTTAATTGCCTATCTGTTGGAGCTCTTTCCAAACATCTCTGCATCCGAAACTTTAAAGCTGACTGAATACCTCAAACTTTCGAAAACAGATCGACAATTTGTGGCCTTTTTGTTTCTGATCAAAGAAAAACATCAAGACGCTTCCACAGAGCTGGCCGACTGGGCTCACCTCTATGCAAATCCTCTCAGTTCACTATGCCTCAAACTCATCGCTTCGCATCTGGAAACAAAAGAAAGACACATCTTTTTCGATCATCACGCAAAGCGAATTGAGCTATTGCAAGAGGCAATTGAACGGATAAAAACACAGCGTCCGCTCGTCACATCGCAAGATCTCATCAAGCTGGGCATACCTCCCGGTCCAGAGATGGGGATTCTCTTAAAAAAAGCAGAAAAGATCTCCATCAATGAAAACATTCAAGACAAAACCATCATCTTGGATCGTCTAAGATATACCGAAGAAAGTTGAAGACTGGAGTTTGGGCTAATCCAAACTCCAGTGTAAAACCTCAACTCTACTTAAATTCCTTGCTACTCATATAGATACGCCCTTTCATTGCGTCGCCCCCTTGTTGGTTATCAATGGGTTATGATTATACCGTTCGTGACTCAAGAATCGGCTATTGGACGGGTTCAAAGCTGCCAAAAATCGATCGCAACAAAGTGAGTTGTATTCAGTAATACTAGCTCACTTTGTTGCGATCGATTTTTGGCAGCTTTGAACCCGTCCAATAGCCGATTCTTGAGTCACGAACGGTATACCAGAAAAGGGACATTTTAACTTAACGGAAAGGGGACATTTCAACTAAACGCTAACACCCTAACGATTTTTTATCGATCCTCGGCACATGCATTTTTCATCTGGGATTCGATCCTTTTTAGCTCCAGTTGTGAGCGTTCATAATCAGCATAAGCACTGTTTAAAGAGGTAAACATTAAGTAAAATCCCTGTGACACTAAACCTACTCCAATTGCTCCAAGTGGTGTTGGGAGGCCGCCACCAACAGTGACAAAAAAAACACCTGCAATAGTGCTTCCAACTCCATACATGAATTCCCTTATTTTAGCGGCTTGTTCTGGCGTGCGTCCGTATTCAGATTGGTAGCCGTATGGACCAATATGCATTCTTGGTAGCCTTGGTGGCGGTTGAATCACTTCTCTCCCGGTCGGTTCTATTAAAAAAAGACGCATGGGAGATCCGTGCTCTCTATACCATATGAATAGAGAATTCATCAATTGCACCTTCGCTGCTTCTTCTCCTGCTTCCAAAGCACGTTGGTGGGCTTCTTTAAAGATCCAAAAGGCTCTTGTAGACTGACCATTGCACTGTGTTACAAATGCTTCATTAAATTTTTCCGCGTACCCTTTTCGTACTGATTCTGGGATATCCCGCGTGCCTGCGAAGAGGCAACTAATCTTTAGAGTAAATAAAAGAGATGTCGTTTTGAACATATCTATGAACTCCTGATAAAGGCTGAAAGGAACATCGCGAAATCGCCTGCTAGACAGAAGCCGGACAAGATAACACAAGTGGAAGCAGCTGAAAGGAATTTAGATTTTCCTGTTCGTTTCCACTCTGAATAATAAAAAACAGTTTTAGGAATCAGAACCCAAATAGGGAGAACGAACATCGTTGTAAAAAATAAGCTTCTAAGCAGAAAGAATGTGAACGAGTCTATGACCATCAATTTAACTCCTTGTTCTTGCGACAAATGGTAAACGATAGCTGAGCAAAGTTTTTTTTAGAAGGTATTTGAGAAAAAATTTGTGGAAAGAACTGCTCATTTCTCAGCGATTCCCGCTGAGACATTTTCTCGAGAGAAAAGTCCAGATGGATTTAGCGAACTTTTTTTTCGAATCGTCATTATCTATCAATGACTCAGGATTGTTTTCAGCGGGAATTGCTGCTCATTTCTATACCCGTTCCGCCTCAATGGGGCGCTTTTAACTAGGTCTAGGGGGTCAATATCTACGATTATATTTCCGGAACGCTAACAAAAACAGATTTAATTAAACAAACCTTAACTATACAATTAATCTCAAACAAACCAAAATAGATATAATGCATGACAGACTATCAAAACAAATTTTTATATTCAGTTGAAATTTCAGACAAAATGCATTCAACTCTACAAGCTTCTGATGGAAGCTTTCTTGTTGATATGGTCCAAAGTGCGGTGGATATCACCATCTCTTTAGTCGAACTCGCAGCAGGTTTTATATTCTTCATTTTCTCTGTTCTTTTCGTTCAAGGAGTTAAGTTTTGCGGGGGAAATCTTCCCAAATCCATCGAAAAACTACCGTATACAACAGCAAGACATGCTCTCACGGGGCTTTTTTCATTAACATTAAGCTTGCTCAATCTGATAACATTCTCAGCTTTTAACCGCATCCGTCCAGCACACAGATTTCTCAGTCTCCAGCACTTCATCTAAAGAGCAAACGCAGGGCCGAAGCGACCCTGCGTTTAAAAAAAATAGGATTCTAAAGGACGAAGTCCTTTAGCAGGGTATGGGACGGAGTCCCATCTTCCCCAAAATTACTGCTGCTGTTCTTGCTGAACTTCGCGGCAAGGTCCGCAAGAAGCAGATTTTTTCTTTGCAACGCGGCGGCGTGATTTTGTTTTTGCTACTTTTTTCTTAGCGACTTTTCTTTTCGCTGTTTTTTTAGCAGGAGATTTTCTTTTCACTGCTTTTCTTTTCGCAACAGTTTTTTTCTTTGCTGCGGTTTTTTTCTTTGCTTTTCTTTTTACTGCCATACATTTCTCCATGGTTGAAAGGCACAATTCTTTGAGGCCTTTTCTTCCCATTGCAATAAGTAAATATTTTATTCAACGGAAAAATTTCATCATCAAAAGAGTAATGTCATCATATTGGGGAGTATCTTGAGCAAAATTCTTCAACGTTTGAAGAAAAGAGGAGATGTAAGCAGCAGATGAACGCTGGGACGAGGAAAGGAGAAACTGTTTGACCCGATCGAGCCCGAAAAAAGCTTCTTTAAAATGATGGGCTTCGAGAACGCCGTCTGTGTAAAGAAGTAAAACGTCTTCATTGGCGATCGCTATTTCTTGTACGGCATTTTGGGAGAAAGATTGTACGCCGAAAGCGATGCCATCGGTAGAGAGTTCTTGAATGGAGCCATTTCGCTTGAGCAGAGCTGGAGGGTGTCCTTGGCTGCAGTATTGAAGACGGCCCGCTGCTGCGTCGTAAAGGCCGATCCAGGCCGTGATAAAAAAACCGGAATCAGCGGTATCTAGCATCAAAAGCTCATTGGCCCTTTGCACAATTTCAGCAAGAAAGCGGGAGCTGCCTGCAAAAGCTCTCAAGGCGCTCCGAAATCCCAAACTATAGAGACAAGCTGAAATGCCCTTGCCAGCCGAGTCGGCAACCACAAAAAGCAAACGATCGGAATCGATCTGAAAAAGATCATAAAAATCGCCGCTCACTTCCTGAGCTGCAATGTAACCTGGAGCCACATCAAGTCCGGAAAACGAAGGGAGGGAAGCGGGGAGCATGCTAAGCTGAATAGCGTGGCCGATCTTCAATTCCTGAGCGAGCTTTTCTCGCTTAATCCTTTCTTTTTCAACCTCTTCTGTTCGCTTTAAAAGTTCATCGAGAGTCTGGTTGAATTGCTTGCCAAGGGTGTTGATCTCAAACCCCATTTTATCTGGCTCGTAGCGCACGTGAACAGCCCCTTCGGAAACCCGCTCCATGACATGACAAAGAGCTTCAAACGGTTTGGCAATGCGCCTTGCAAACAAGATGACACCGCCGCCGCCTAAAAGCCCCACAAAGACCAGTAAAGACATCACACTAAAAGCATGATACTTCAATTCCTGCACTTGAATCGCGCTTTCAGGAACAGAAAGCTTTAAGATCAATCCCGTATCCCCGATCTGTTCTTGAACGACGACCCGTTTTTCGGCAGAATTAAAAGCCCGGCCAGCCACTAATTCCCCTTTTTGATCTTGTATCGTCATAAATAAAGGATATTCATACTTCTCCAGATACCGCCATTTTTCTATCCATTCATCTAAATGGACAGGAAAACCAATAGCTTCTCCGGAAGAGAAGTTTTTCCCAACCCAAAAAGCATGGTTTTGAAGATCCACTCGAGTAAAAAACCCATCTACCGGAACATTCGGTTCTGAAGGAATATTTTTTGCACCAAATTGATGCAAATCTTCGATAGGCGACTCCGATAAAAGCCCTTTTTTTTCAGCAATGACTTGTTGAAAAAAGTCCACTTTATCTCGCCTGACAATGTTAAGAAAAATGTTTACAGTATCAATATCCCCTTGATACTCACGGAAATAGAGAAAAACAGTATGGACCACCAAGGGAAGGACGACAAACAGCGTCATCCCCCATAATATGCGGCGGACCAAAGATCCTTTGCGAACAGACTTTTTTAGAATGAAGCGTTCAGCCATACTAGTGTTTATGTCATCTAAAACTATTAGCAGCTTACAACATCCAATTGTCAAGTATTTTGTTGAATTGCGCAAAGAACGAGCTGCGCGCGAACAAGCAAAAGAAGTATTGCTCGCGGGCGAAAAACTTGTACGGGAACTCAGTCAAACAAAGTCGCTCTCCATTTTAATGACCCTCGAAGAGAGACCCGACATTAAAGCTAAAGAAAAGTACTTAGTCTCCGCCGAAATTTTAAAAAAAGTTACAGGCCTTGTGGAACCGGACGGGTTTGCCGCGTCGCTCGCCATGCCAGAAGAAGTAAATCTTGAAGGAGCGCAAAAAATTCTAGTTCTCGATCAGCTGAGAGATCCAGGAAATGTAGGAACTCTTTTTCGAACGGCGCTCGCTTTAGGGTGGGAAGGGATTTGGCTCACCCCCGGAACCGTGGATCCTTTCAATGACAAAGCGATGCGCGCAGCGAGAGGCGCCACCTTTTGGCTCCCATTTGCCTGGAAGGACAAAAAAGAGATCTGCGATTGGGCCAAAAGGAAAGGAGCTTCCCTCTACATAGCAGATCTACATGGCGAGCCCATCGATACCCTCTCTCCCCGAACTCCTGCTGCACTGATTTTAAGCAGCGAATCGCACGGAGCCGGCGATTGGCCGTCAACTCCTATTACCATTCCTATGCAAGAGCACGTTGAATCACTCAACGTCGCTTCTTCTGGAGCTATTTTGCTTTTTGCTTTGAGAAAAACCCCATGACACACGACCGACTTGACGACGAAGAAGCTTTTCATGCGCGGGATCGGAAAGCATTCCGAAAAGAAAGACGCCATGCGCAAGAAACCGACCGCTCAAAATTCAAAAAAACAGATATCAAAAAAGAATCCCCGACTCTCGATTCCACTCTGCCCAGAGGACGAGTCATAGCCATCTCAGGAGAGGGGGCAATGGTTGAAGATGCCGAAGGACACCGCTGCCTTTGCTCTTTAAAAGGCCTTTTAAAAAAAGAAAAGATGCAGGCAAAAAATCTCATTGCGGTCGGAGACTTTGTCCGTTTTAAAGAAGCTGCGATTGCTCATGTAGAAAAAAGAACCTCCTATTTATCGAGGCAAGATATCACGGGAAGAAAAGAACAGCTCATCGCCGTCAATATCGATCAAGTGCTCATCACAACGTCTATCATCAATCCGCCGCTCAAACCCGCCCTCATCGATCGATATATCATCGCAGCCCGCAAAGGCGGCATGCACCCCATCCTGATCATCAATAAAATGGATCTGCTTTCAGAAGCTTCGGATGAAGAGCTAGAGCTGTTTCAAGAATTCCTCTCGGCCTACGAACCGCTCGGCATCCCTATTTTATCCGTCAGCACGACAACAGGCCTTGGAGTGGAAGCTCTTCGCTCCCTTATGAAAGACAAATCTTCTGTTTTTTCAGGACAATCTGGCGTCGGCAAATCGTCTTTAATTAACGCAGCTTTTGGTTTATCTCTCAAAACGGGGGATCTCGCCCTAAAAACATCCAAAGGAGCCCATACGACTTCCACAGCCGAACTTCTTTCTTTGCCTGGAGGGGGCTATTGCATCGACACGCCCGGCATACGCGGTTTTGGCATCTGGGGGCTTGACAAGGAAGATGTGACCAGCCATTTTATAGACATCCAACAGTTTTCGCCTCATTGCAAATTCCCCGACTGCATGCATCTCCAAGAGCCTAAATGCGCCGTGCAAGCCGCCCTTGAAGAAGGAAAAATTTCTCCTCTGAGATTTGAATCCTACCGCAGTTTGCTAGCGGAAGCGTTGGGGGATATCGATAATTGGACAAGAGATAAATTATGACGAACATCACCAAGATCCACGCTATAGAAATCCTCGATTCCAGGGGCAATCCGACCCTCGAATGTTTTGTTCATACAGCCAGTGGCGCTGTCGGAAAAGCCGCGGTCCCCTCAGGCGCTTCTACAGGAGAGCATGAGGCTGTAGAATTAAGAGATCTAAACCCTATTAGATACCAAGGCAAAGGAGTTTTAAAGGCCATCTCCCATGTCAACGGACCTTTAAACGATCTGCTCGTAGGAACCTCGGTCTTCGAACAACGCTTGATCGATGAAGCCATGATCAAGCTCGATGGAACGCCAAACAAATCAAACCTAGGGGCCAATGCCATTCTTTCTGTCTCTCTCGCGGCCGCCCACGCTGCCGCCAATGAGAAAAAACAGCCCCTCTACCGGTATCTCGGCGGAGAAAAGGCCACTTTGCTTCCCTGCCCCATGATCAACATCCTCAATGGAGGAGCTCATGCAGACAATGGTCTCGACTTTCAAGAGTTCATGATTCGACCATTCGGAGCCCCTTCATTTAAAGAAGCCATTCGCTGGGGAGCGGAAGTATTCCATAGTCTCAAAACTCTGCTCAAACAACGGAAACTCTCCACCTCTGTTGGCGATGAAGGAGGATTTGCCCCTCAAATTGACTCAAATGAAGAAGCCCTTGATCTCATCGTCCAATCCATCGAGGCTGCCGGTTATCGTCCCGGAGACCAAATCACGATTGCCCTTGATGCAGCCGCCTCGGAATTTTATGTAAACGGGCTTTACATTGAAAAGAAAAAACAACTCGCGAACCTACCTTTCACCAAACGAACAAGCGCGGAGCAAATTGCTTATTTACGAACGCTTGTTAGACGCTACCCCATCGACTCCATTGAAGATGGCTTAGATCAAAATGATTGGGAAGGCTGGCGCCATCTCACCGAAGCGCTTCCTATTCAAATCGTCGGCGACGACCTATTTGTCACAAATACTCACTTTCTCCAAAAAGGAATCGACACCCAAGCGGCAAATGCCATTTTGCTTAAAGTCAACCAAATCGGCACTCTCACAGAAACTGCCGCAGCCATTGATCTGGCTAAAAAACACCATTTTAAAACAATTTTTTCCCATCGCTCCGGAGAGACGGAAGATACCACGATCGCCGATCTCAGCGTTGCCTACGCCGCCGGTCAAATTAAAACAGGCTCTCTCTCCCGCTCCGATCGGGTAGCTAAATACAACCGTCTTTTAGAAATCGAAGACGAACTCGGATCTAAATCCGTTTATCCTTCATAGCGTTCACGCCCGATGCTGCAAACTAAAGGGCTCCGCCCTTAGACCCGCCAAGGGGACGAGCCCCCTTAAAACCCCTTGTTCTTTTTTCTCTCGAAACTCTTAACAATTTCTTTATTTTTTCTTGACGCAAATTTTCTTTGAGCCGATGTTGGAGATCAGCTTTCATAAATCAAAAAAGGTGTTTTTATGAGCTCCATCTCACAATCTTCTTCAAAATCAACAACCCCCATTTTTCTTCTGAAAAAAAAGGATTCTCCTAAAAAACAAGAGCGGATCAAAAGGAGCGATTCTCATGGAATAAAAGAAGGGGGAGGAAAAAGAGATTCCGGCGATCGAACCGGGTCTTTTTTTAAGATGAAAAGTGTCGTTGCAAACCGATATTCACATATCATGACAGAAGGAGAAAGGCTCGCTTTTCAAACGTCTTTCAACTACTCTCCCAGAATAAATCCCTTAGACATCGACGCGATTGCAAAACAAATTGAAACTTATTTAGGAGAAGATTTTCCTCCTCTGCTTTCTCAGATTCTAGGACAAATTTCTTATAATCAGTATGCCTTCATCTCGTCGAATAGCCATATTCTTGCCGCAGGCTTAGCAAAAGAAGCTCTATTAAAACCCTTTCTTTTAGGCATTGCTCGTTTAACAGCTCCCGGAAGCTTTCTGTCTTTAGTTCGTTCAAGACGCCTTATCGAGGCAGGCATTCGAATCATAGCCCACCCAAGCACCCAACCTCTTATCCATTCAAAAGAAATCCAGCAAGAAATTGACCATATTCTCTGCGCAAGTGCCATAAATTTAAAAAGTCCCAAATTTCAAGAACTCATCTATCAAGCAAAAGCAGCTTTTGTCTTACATGAAAAAAAGCAAAAATCTTCCAAAGAACTCGCAAACGAGGGATTAAGCTATCTATCTCTTTTGATTCGCGACTCGGCCGATATAGAAAATTTCAAAAAAATCCAACGTTTATATCAACACGATCATTTTGCCCAGGAGAAAGCTTTTTTATTTTCCGTAAATGATTTCTTTTTAAGAAAAAAATATTCCCTGCGTATCAATGATCTGGAACAAGAATCGCTGATCCATAAATGTTTAAATATTTTTCTTTCCGACCAAGGAGAAGAATTGGTTAAGCTGGAGGAAATCAATCAAATCGCCCAAAAAATTCTAGAGATCGATCTTTCTGAACTCATTCATGCCAATCCTGAGATAGAAGATCTAGCCCGATGGACAAAGATCCTATTAAACGCCCCCTCAAATCGCGTGAAAAGAGAAGAGAGCTCTTTTGAATTAGCTGACAAGGGACTTATGATTTTCACTGAGTCTCTTCTCAATCCTCAAGATCTAAAAACTTTGAAAGAGATCGAATGCGAACACCAAAACTCCCCACTTGCCAAACAAATCGCTTTTCTTTTGTCAACGCGCTTTTTCCTCTTAAAAAGAAAACGAATCGAGTTCGATCTCTTACAACAAGAATCTCTTATCCAGCTAAGCTTAAAAATTCTCATGTCTTTTGAAAAAGAACAATTACTCGACTCGGTAGAAATCAAAAAAATGACAAAGGAAATCTTCGAGCTTGATTTCACTCAATATAAACACCCAGAAACGGCAAAATTGCTGCTGAGAGCTAAAATACAAATCAACAGCTCCTTGATATCTCTACAGGAACTACAATTTCTCCTTTTTTGGATTCAATCCGAACTCCCCAAAATAGATAACATCTCTCATTTAGTTGCAGGAACGAGAGAGTGGGATCCCGAAGGAGAACTTTATCAATTCGCTTTATGGCGAACTCTCGATCTGGCCGCCGAACCAAACACAGAAACCGACGCCCTCTCTCAGCTTTTATCTTTTATCCTCTATTGGAGAGAAGCCCCGGCAAATCAAGATCTTTTAAAAAAGCCAAACTGGATCTTGCTTTGGCGGACATTTATAGACACTTTGGAAAGGCAAAATGAAGTGCGCCCCTGTCTAAATTCCGATCTTTTTCAAAGGATCAAACAATCGGGCCTGCCCAACAAAGAAATCCCTTTGCCCGAAATTGGCAATCCTGTCTTCAATCTAAGCAAATCTATCCAGGCGATTCCAGAAAAACCCCTTGATCTGTGGAACAAGAAAACCATCATCAAAGATTTGAGAGACAGCCTGATCTTCCATATTTTAAAAACTAGACAGTCCATCTCGACGAAAGACTTGGTTTTGTCTTCAAAGGGGCAAGCCCTTCTCTTCCAAGCAGAAAGTTTCAATAAAATTACCCAATTTCTCGTAGGGCAGATCTTAGCTAGCCAGTCCGAAGTTGAAATGAAACATATCATCCATATAATATGCCTTTTACAACTTGAACTTCTCAAATACTCTGCATTCGAAGCGGCCCTTGCCGTGCACGCAGCAATTGAGCAAGCTTCCGTTATACGGCTTAAATTCCTCTTTTCCAAAACAGAATCTTTTTTCGAGCTATTTGAAGATGCTAGAGCTCTTTGCTTTCAGCAAAAAAACGCGATTGAACTCAGAAATCTCCAATCAGAAGATCCAAAGAGCTTAGAAGCTTTTTGCATCATAAGAAAAGACTTGGAATTTCTAAGAGTAAACTCATCTCCATTTACAAAAGATGGAAAAATCGACCCTAACGAATTGCATCTCTTTGGAAAACTTTTCAATCATTTCGCGACGCACAAACAAGAGGCTTTATATTTTTGGACAATGACTATGCAAATAGCCCCTCACTCTTTTATCCTAAAGGCTATTGAATCTCAATCTGGTCAAATTACCAGCGAGCAAGACGATGCTTGGTGGAGCCGCTCTGGAATCATCCATCCTGAAGAATCAAATCTTTACTGGGGAACAGAAAGGCTCGACGCCGGAAAGAAGTAAAAAAAAATCTAAAACCTAATGCTCTCTACAAAAAAAAGCTGAAGAATCAACTTATAGGCGGGTTCGAAGCGCCGAAAATCGGTTGTCATAAAAAAAGGGAGGGTGCCTCGACACTACCCCCCTTATGACAACCGATTTTTGGCATCTTTCAATCCCGCCTGTAAGCCGATTCTGTTCACGTTTCTTCAGTTATAAAGACTCTCTTGGATCATTTTTAGTTGCCCGTACAACTCTAATAAAGAAGCAGTGGATGACTTTTTGACTTTATAAGCCTTAGCACTTTTATATAAAATTTTAAAAAAATCTTGATTGCTATTTGAAAGCTCATTACCATCCCAGGCAAGTTTCATTTCTGGATGAAATTGTGTGGTGATGACGGGAGACGCTGCACCATGCTTCGATTCAGAGGCATAAACAAGATCATCTGCAGCACTAAGCACTTCTAAATCTCCCGTTCCATTTTCCCATTCACTAATATGAACACCTTGGTGGTGCATCCTCTTGCCGATTATACCTTCTTTTTTGAATAAATGAGCTACAAGCCCCCTTCGGCTTGGATCTAGGAGATTAAATTTTTGATTGTTATACTTATTACCAACGGTTCTAAGCTCTTTCCCTTGATAAACTTGAATGATCTGGTGTCCACGGCAAATCCCCATAATAGGAATGCCTCTTTGACGAGCTTCATGTATTAACGCTAATTCAACAATCGTTCGATAATTAGAACAACTATTTTCATTTTCTGTCTTTCGATACCAAATTTCCGGAATATCCTCTCCCCCGGGCAATACAATGCAGTCAAGGTTATGGGCTACTTTACTTGTCTTATTTATAATATCAAAAATTATAGGGAAAGAGGCCTTTTGATCTTTTGCAACAGTAATAAACTTCTCAGCTCGACTGACACCAGGCACCCGGTTTTGATCGATATATTCAAAAATTTTCAAAACTTCCGAATAAAGACCAGCGTGATTAAAATCCAATGGACATGTGAAATCGATTGCCTTAACGCTGTTTTGATTTTGCGATGCTAAATTTTTAATGACATAAGGCGTAGTCAAACCTCCGCCATTTGAAAGAACAGCTATGTTCGGTGTATTTTTTGGTGTATTTTTATGATGATCAATCTTTAATGAGAATTTTTTTTCCAAAAGAATATCAAGAACACTTTTTTTAGCAACATTACATTTAATTAACTTGACAACTTCGATAAAAGGAAGGGCCAAACTCATTGTATTCACATTTTCTACAATCGTAAGAGCATTTTGTACAAGCTCCCCGAGAGCGGCTTCCTTAATCGAATCGTCATTAATCAAATCAACGAAATACAGAATACCTAGAAGACCATCTTTTGTTTTAAGATTTTCTTTATTTTTTTCAATATACCCTGAAATAAACTTAGTAACAAGATCCTTCATTTCGTCATCAGGAATCAATTCCTTCATTTTTATAAAAAGAGTTTTATTTTGATCTGAATTTTCACCTTCAAAAATCAACTCCAGCAATTTATTAACAGCAGCCACTTTTAAATCTAACAATTCAGAATCCTTGAAAAATCCATCTACAAACCTACATTTCGCTTGAATTTTAAACACATAATTAGGATCAATTAAAATCAGCGCTTTCATCGCGTGAAATGAGCTTTTATTTTTGTTAAAAAAATCATCATTATTAGATCGATCCTCATCTAATTCATTCAAAATTTTTAGCGCATCTAATATTAAACTATCACTCACATTAAATGTTTTAACATATAAAACAATTAAATCCAATAATAAACGACAATGTTTTATGTCATTCCGAACAAGAGGCAACATTCCTTGAAGCGCAGCACCAATTTTTCCAATGTCATCGCCTTCTATTGTATAATTCATTAAACTATTTAATATCACCGCCTTATCATTTACATCTTCAACTTCTTCAAATTTTTTAAATAGAATTGGACACATTTGATCTTTAATTAAATCAAAAACTTCAAGTTTTCGAGACGATCCAATAACACGAACAATTTCTTGAACAGTAAGACTATTTTTTAGCAACTCAAGAAGCCCTTGAACAATAACATCCTTATTAATAGATTCTATTTCTTTTTTTTCGTTTGGGCGGTAACTAGTCATGTAAAATTTATATTTATCTTCTGGAGCTTTGAAAATCTTCAGAATACATCTAGCTGCTTTTTCCTTTTCTGGGTCATTTCCGGAACCGATTTCGTCTTTTTTCGCACACCAACCTTTTAATCTAGAATCGATAATGAGTTTTCTTTTAACCAAACTTTGACCAGAACCGGAAGGTTGATGAACATTTTTTGGGATAGAACAATCGTTTACTTCGCCGGATGACAGGTTAACCTCAGAAGTAGCTGAGAACGGGAGGCTAAAAAAACATGTAAACAAACTTAACACTTATTATACCTATATATTATATGCTATGCAAATTATTATAGATCAAAAAAAAAATAAAGTCAACTAAATAAATAATAATGTCGGAAATATAATGGTAGATATTGACCCCCTAGACCTAGTTAAAAGCACCCCATTGAGGTGTTTTTGGGAAGAGGCTGAGGATCAGCTGGTTAATTGGTATCTGCCCACAGTGGAATGCACCTAGGGCTTATAAAAAATGATGAATTCTAATAATGAATGGGTCGCAAAAAAATCTCGCGCTTTTTCGACGCCTAGCCCAGTCAATAATACAAACTGATGTCGATGGAGCTAAGGGAGTTGCTGAAAAGAGGCGTCAAGCATGTTGGGATGACACCCTATGATACGTTTGCCGGGAGTTTTTATCAGGCAGTCCATGTAAATCTTTTTAACGAAAAGGCCCTGTGAGTTATATATAATAGTGCATACAACCCATCTGGCCTAATGAATAAAAAAAAAATTCTCATTGAAGTGACTAACCTTTCCAAAATTTACCCCTACGCCGGCAAACAGATTCATGCCTTGAGCTCCATTTCCATGCAAATTGATCAGCAAGATATATATGGGATTATCGGCCTAAGCGGAGCTGGGAAATCGACACTTATTCGCTGCTTAGCAGGACTCGTCAAACCATCAGAAGGACAGATCTTTTTCCACGGGGAAGAGATCGGGCAGGCCAAAGGAAATACGTTGCAACAATTTCATCGCCGAATCGGAATGATTTTTCAACATTTCAATTTATTCAGCTCAAGGACAGTCGCTGAAAATGTGGCCTATCCTTTAGAGATCGCGGGAGTTTCAGTCGATGTGCAGCGTGAACGGGTTCATGAACTACTTCAGCTTGTAGGGCTATTATCTAAAAAAAATGCGCATCCATCAGCGCTCAGCGGAGGAGAAAAACAAAGAGTCGGCATTGCGCGCGCTTTAGCCAATCATCCCGAAGTGCTTTTTTGCGATGAAGCTACCTCCGCACTAGATCCCAAAACTACAAAAGAAATTTTAGATCTACTCAAAAAAGTCAATAAGCAGCTTGGCATCACGATTGTTCTCATTACCCATGATATGGAAGTCATTAAACGGATTTGCCAACGGGTTGCTGTGATCGAGGCGGGGACCCTTGTCGAAGAAGGACTTGTGGCCCACGTCTTTGCCGACCCTCAGCATCCGACGACAAAACAATTTATCCAAGGATCTCGGCACGAAATCCCAGCTCACTTCTTTAAAGAAGCGTCTGAGAACAGAAAATTACTCCGGTTGAGATTCAAAGGAAGCTCTGCGAGCGAGCCTGTGATTTCTCAAATCGTCAAAATCTACCGTCTCGATGCTAATATTTTACTCGGCTGGATTGATCACCTGCAGACCACAACGGTAGGCACTCTCGTCATCGAACTCTCAGGTCCAGCAGAGGGCATTCAGGGCGCCTTGCATTATCTAACAGAGCAACAAGTCCACTACGAGGAACTTACCCCATGCTGACAAATTTTGAACTTTCCCTCCAACTTCTGCCTTTGCAACTTGGCAATACCCTCTATATGGTTTTTGTTTCCGCTTTCTTTGCTCTCCTGATCGGATTGCCTCTCGGCATTGTGCTAACCATCTCCGACAAGGGGCATGTGAAAGAAAATAAAATTCTATATAAAGCGCTTGAGGCGATCGTAAATATCGGCAGATCGTTCCCTTTTGCTATTTTAATGGTTGCCTTGATCCCCTTGACTCGGTGGATCGTAGGAAGCAGTCTGGGAACGACAGCGTCTATTGTGCCGCTGACCATTGCAGCAGCCCCTTTTGTCGCCCGGCTTGTTGAAACCAGCCTGAAAGAGGTCGATCCCCATTTATTAGAAGCTGCCATTGTCATGGGATCGAGCACTCGGCAGATCATTTACAAAGTGCTGCTACCAGAAGCCCTTCCTTCTCTTGTATCGGACGTAACTCTCACCCTCGTTAATCTTATCGGCTATAGCGCCATGGCAGGTCTCGTTGGAGGCGGAGGCCTGGGGCAAGTGGCCATTCAGTATGGCTACAACCGTTTTAACACATTCATTATGACTCTTACTGTCATTTTATTAGTGATTATTGTACAAACAGTTCAATGGCTAGGCAAAGCTCTAGTCACGTCCATTTTGAAAAAAAGGGGAAAGCTTACTTATGAATAAATCTATTTTTTTAATCCTCGCCGCCCTCGGATCTTGTCTGATGGGCTGCTCCAGCGCCAAACATCGTTTCAAAGTGGCGGCCACTCCGCTGCCTCATGCGCAAATGTTGGAATTTATCCGCCCCGATTTAAAAGCCAAGGGAATCGACATGGAAGTGATCATTGTCGAAGACTACAATATTCCCAACCGCGCTCTAGCCGGCCATGAAGTAGATGCCAATTTTTTTCAACACATCCCCTTTATGAAAGAACAAATCAAGCAGTTCGGCTACAAAATTGAAAGTTTAACCAAAGTTGAACTCGAGCCCATGGGAATCTACTCAAAAAAAATTCACGCTCTCGACAAACTGCCCAATAAAGCAAAAATCGCCGTTCCAAATGATCCTACGAATGAAGCTCGAGCGCTCGCTCTTTTGGCAGCTCATGGACTCATTCAAATGAAAGATCCTCAAAATCTACAAGCCACTGTCATCGATATAGCCAAGAATCCCAAAAACATCCAATTTCTCGAAGTCGATGCAGCCATGCTGCCGCGTTCTTTAGAAGATGTCGATGCAGCTGTCATCAATACCAATTACGCTCTTGCCGCGAATCTCTCTCCCTTAAAAGACGCCCTCGCCTTAGAAGGTAAAGATTCTCCTTATGCCAACATCATTGCCATTCGAATCGGCGATGAAAAACGTCCTGAAATCGAAGAGCTAAAAGCCGCTATGACATCAGAAAAAATGAAAGAATTCATCCTCAAACAATATCAAGGAGCTGTTATTCCTGCTTTTTAAAAACAACCATTATACCGTTCGTAAATCAAGAATCGACTGTTGGACGGGATTGAAAGCGCCAAAAATTGATTGCTGCAAAGTGGGTTGTATTACCTCATACTAGCCCACTTTGCGGCAATTAATTTTTGGCACTTTCAATCCCGTCCAACAGTCGATTCTTGATTTACGAACGGTATAAATTGAAATTAAAACTCAGATACCTTTATTAAACAAGTATACTGTTCATCACTCAGAAATCGGCATCTTATACAGCCGTTTAAAGAGGTATAAAATGAAACATACGATCGTTTTATTCGGCGAGGCTGAAAAAGGGCAATTTCAAAAGCCTCATCATATACACAGCTTAGGAGAACTCGTTGATTGCTTAGGCAATCCTCCGGAAGAGAGCGAAGGGCTTTTTTTTGCTGTACAGTCTCTCCTTTACAAACGAAAAATCATCTATTTCCGCGTGGCGGAAGAAGGGTTTAGTTTTTCTGATTACTACCAAGGATTCAAACATCTTATCGAAGACAAAGAACACATTCAACATATTCATGCTCTTTGTCTGCCTGGGGTTGGCGATACAAAAATCCTCGACGCCTCAGAACTTGTCCGCCAAACCCACAAAAGTTTTTTGATTACGAACCAAAAAGACCTTTACGACTACCTAACATCGCTCTAATTAAAATAATCTTCTAAACCATCAGGAGTGGGAACCATGGCCTTTGCGCCCGGCATCCAATTAGCAGGGCAAACCTCGCCATGCTGTTCATGATAAATTAAAGCGTCCAAAGTGCGAATTGCCTCATCCACTGAGCGGCCAAGAGGCAGATCATTGACAAGCTGATGGCGGATAATCCCTTGCCGATCAATCAAGAAAAGTCCTCGGTAAGCAATTCCATCGTCCTCTTTCAACACTTCATAGTCTTTAGCTATCGATTTAGTGATATCAGACACGATAGGATAAGAAACTCCCCGAATTCCCCCTTTTTCTTTAGGCGTATTCAGCCATGCGGCGTGGGAAAACCAACTATCGATTGAACAGCCAACGAGCTGGGCATTGCGCTTTTCAAATTCCGGCAATTTTTCCTGGAATGCATGAAGCTCTGTAGGGCAGACAAAAGTAAAGTCCAAAGGATAAAAGAAAAAAATGACGTATTTCCCCATAAAATCCGACAAGGAAAAATGATCGACAATCTCTTGTTGAATGACAGCTTTGGCCTTAAAAGGCGGCGCTTTTTTTCCTATTAATGACATATCACTTACTCCGTAAATATTTTTTTTGCATTCGTGAGCCAAGACTCTTGGCCGATTGTTGTGTCTTTGCCATGTCCTGGAAACACGCGTGTATCCGGCGGCAGAGCGGCTAATTTTTTTAAAGAAGGCCACATGCTTTCTTCCGAAGCGGTCGGAAGTTCTAAATTGCCGATCGTGCCGCGAAAAAGGGTGTCTCCCGAAAAAAGGAGTTTTTGCTCAGGCAGATAGAAACAAACGCTTCCCGGACTGTGTCCTGGCGTATGAATCACATGAACTTGTAGATGACCGACATAGAGAATTTGTTCATCTTGCAGCGGATGATCGGCATAGGCTCCTTCAACCGGAACAAACAAAGGAATTTTATCAGAGCCTGGACGCTCCAAATTGCGATTATCAAGAGGGTGGAGATAAATAACGGCCTTTGTCTCTCGTTTTAATTCAGCGACTCCGGCAATATGGTCCCAATGAGAATGGGTCAGTAAAATTTTTTCTAGAAATAGATCTTTATCTCGAAGAAAGCGCAGCAAAACGGCTGCCGATCCAACCCCGGGATCGATGACAGCGCATTGTTTCGTCTCTTCGCATCCAAATATAAAAGCATTGGTACCGAGAGGACCAAAACAAAACGTTTGTAGAATCATGTGCTCTCAAAAGACTAGAAAAAAAATGCACCGGAGAGGACTTGAACCTCTGACCCCCTGGTTCGTAGCCAGGTACTCTATCCAACTGAGCTACCGGTACAAAAATTTCTATATTCTGCAACTATCTCGGATTATCATCTCTTAAATGGCATGTTAAAATCAAGCCCTAAATATTTCCGCCAGCCGGACGGCGAAACGGCCTTTAAGCAAGAGATCACCTGAGAGGAGGAAATGGTTTTTAAGGACGCCGCCTGAGGCAACACGGGTTCAAAAAAAGTTGATTGAAGACTGATGTCAAATAAGGGAGAAACTGTCTTATACTGATATCTATGAACAAAATCAGTCCCTCCAAAAGGGGCCGCGAACTCTTTTTCCACAAGCTCCGTCCAATTTTTATCCGCCCGATGCCCCCAAGAGCCCACTTTTTTCAACATCTCCTCTTTTGTCCGAACCCAGCTAAAATGATGAAACATAGGCTCTCCATCAGAATCCGCTACGCGCCTGCGCTTCGGGCCTGGCAGCTGGTCATATAAGGCGTCCCTTTCGCTTTCTTGCAATAAAAGCTGCGAAGTAAGCGCTCTTTTTTGCACTAAAACAACCGAATCTTCCCAAATCGCGGCTTGATAGATCGGTTCGCGAAAATACCAGTAGTTCGCCAATTTCAACACAACATGCTGATGATAATCGCTATCCTCCAACCATCGAGCGAAGCGCTTTCCATCAGCTACCTCGTCCGCATCTAAAAAAAGGACCGTCTCAATAGCATCATCAACATATTGCATGGCAAGAAGCCTCGACAAACTATGCCAAAAATGAGCATGAGAAACTTGCTTCAAAAGACGACGAGGAATTTTTTCTGGAATATAGGGATATTGAATAAATGTGCAATCGGGAAAAGAGCGGTAAATCAAATCCAGCTCTTCAACATTCTCAGGAGAGCCGTCAAAAAAATGATCGCAAACAGGGATCAAAATCTGACGGGCAAATAAACGGGCCTGTTCGATCGAGGCTTTGAGAAACCGCCTCTCATTGGTACAAAAATTGATGACGGCTGCGATGGGTTTTTTATACATAAAAGATACACTGTGCAAAGCGCACAGTATATCTTTCTTGGCCCTTAAAAAGAATAGCAAATGTTCACGTCGATGCCGACAAAAAGATACGTGTTGCGAGGCACGCCCAAGGCGGTTCCATTCACAGCTTTTGCTACGGTCTTCCCATCTTGCCAATACTCGGCAAAAGGTTTAAAGACAAACGTTGTATTGTTGAATCGATCCAGGCCAAACGTAAAAGGCATTTCCACACGGCCGTTTTTCAATGTCTTGACTAAGATCCAACGAGCGCCGCCTATGGGTTCAATCGTCAAAGTAGGGTAGACCTGAGGCATCCAAACACCATAGAGCCCTACGCTGAAATTGCGGGAATATTGGTAATCATACAAAAATCCAACTGGAACATAAAACTCCTCATACATGAATGTAGCTGGAGCTGATGTTTTCGGCTCCAGAGCCTGGCGAAGATAGCGAAATCCAAAGCCCGTATACAAAGAAACCAAAGCATCGGCCCGGCCAAACGTATATCCGATTCTTTCCTGTACATCGATATCGCGAAGGTCCATGGAGCCAAGCTCGCCCTCTTCTTTCCCCTCGCGCCATCTAAGACTCATTCCTCCATAAATCCGATCTGCGGTTTTAAACTCATACAGAGCCTGTGCTCCGCCTAAATTTCCATTATAATTATTAAAGCCGTAGGGAGTAATTCTCGCATGCGTATAACTCGCCCCAAATTGAAAATGGGAAGTAAAACGAACGGGTTCTTCAATCACCGGATCAGGCTCTGCCGGAACCCCCCACTTGCCAGCTGTCGTTGCAGAAAGAGGACGGAAAACGAGCGCGGCAACTTCCCCCTCATGATCCAAGACAGCTTCTTGAGCAAATAAAGCCGCTGCAGCGAGGCTCAACAAAACACTCAATTTTTTCATAAACATTCAATCTCCATTTAATTCGGGAATGGGTTCGTATTCGGCAGATTCAGAGAAAAATTCGTTCCATTGGTCCCTGAAACAAACACGATGCCGTTCATCAACTGCACATCTTGAGAGTTGTACCTATTCGTGGTAGGTAGCACAAGTTGGTATTTTGGGTATACTTTATATGTTAAATAAGTAGTTTTTGTTCCATCGGTATAAAAACGGACATAAAAGTAATTCTGCAACCCGGTGATGACCCCAGGAGAAGAAACTAACGAATAGGTCTGACTAGGAGCTGCATGCACATCGGTCGAATAAATAATATCGATCGGATTGGATAAATGCCCTAAAGCGCCAACGGTCAATTGATAAGGCCCAAATTTTTGTGTAGGATTAGGAATCTGCGTATCAACAGGCCCTAGCGTCAGCACTGAATAGGGCTGCGCAGGATTCAACACTCCGGCAGTTTGTACGTTAACATGCAAAAGTCCTGCGAGATCTAATAGATCATCAAAATCATAAGCATAGCCGAGCCCATACCCACCTGTCTGAATCAATAAAGGGTGAATCACTTGATCGTACAAATTATACCAAGGGCCATTCGAAGAAAACCCCGTTGGATTACTAAAAAAACCACCTCTATAAGTAGAAAAATAAGCTGAATTATCTACGATCGGCTGAGTGACCGTATTCCTAGGAGGCAGCATTCCAGCCGTAAACAAGGCGCTGAAGATCTTAGCCAATTCTGTAACATGAGGCCCAGTTCCGCTCGGAGTCAAACTGGAAGACCACTCTCCTATAGCTCCAGAAAGCATAGCTTCTGTGGTCAATGTGCCTAAATTCAACGTATAGCTCTGACCTGAACCAGGCGTTAAATCTAAAACAAGGTTCGTAGCATCCGCAGTAACCGTATAGGTAGTAGCAGGCAAATCTTTGGGGAAAATAGTCACTTGCATGCTGCTCGATTGTATCGCATTATAAAGCGCTTGCATGTAACTGGTGCTAGCCATGGGGCCAGAGTTAGCGCATTGCATATAGTCCGAATTGAAAAACGTTTGAGCGTTTGCGGCTCCTTGAAAAAGATATCCATTCCCTAAGGAAATACTCAATTTCGCTGCTAAAATCCGCAAATCTGTCAAAGAGCTCGAAGAGACGTAAGGATTGCTATAAAAAGGGATCACTAAACTGGGCCACTGCGGCGAGGCAGAAGTATCTCCATTGACAAGCCCCTGAGAAATAGCTTGCAAGATCGAGCTTCGCTTAGCATTTTCAGGATATCCCACAACAGTCAAATTATCCAAAGTAGGATATAATGCTCCAGTAGGGTAAGTATAAGAGCCGAGAGTCATAGGCAAGCAAAAATAATCCACGTTCGTCACATTCGCATAGAGATCATAAACATCATTCAAAGTGAATTCAAAATCCTGATAAAGCGTATAGTAATTAGGGTCTTGCGTCGTTGTTTGCGAAGGGTCATTAATCGTATAGAGTCCCGCATGCGCTGTTTCCATGTATAAAGGCGTATTCACAGAAATATAAAACCTACCGCTCACAAGCTGAGGAACATAAATATAATAGCTATTCGTTCCCGCAGAAGGCAATTGCGACAACTGGACGCTAATCGTCGGATCTACAGAATTGATGCCGTTAGGAAGCACCAAAGAACATGTTCCATCCGTTAAATTCGGCTGCAAAAAATAGGCATCGGTGGCCGCCAAGGTTTGTCCCTTTCCGATGACGTACAATTGACTTGAAGGGATGCCCGAATTATTTTGGATGACTAAAGGCGAGTAGCCCAATTTCCCCGGTATGGGAGTGATCGCTGTCTGCACAAGAGGCCCATGAAACGTCGATTGCACAACCGTCTGCTGGTCGTTAAAATACGTCTCATAAAAAGCCCCGATCCGATCTAGCGAAAAGTCTTGAGCGTGCACTCCAAACATGCACAAAGATAAAACCCATCCCCATTTCTTCTTTCCCATTTTTCGCTCCTTTACCTGTGAATTTTTTGGAAACAAGCCTATCAAAAAATACCTTTAATCTTAAAGATTTTTTAAATCGCCCACCTTACTTTTTGAAAAAACCATAGGATTCCACAAGGACGAAGTCCTTTGGTGAGGTTTGGGGCAAAGTCCCATCAATAATGCTATTGCGACTTTCGCTGAGACATTCTAAAATCTACTTATACTACAACGAGAAGAAACGTGAACATTGTCATTTTAGGGGCTGGGAAAACAGGAACTTTTGTTGCATCGGTGCTATCGCAGGAAGAGCACAATGTCATCTTGATCGATTGCGATGCAATGGCGTTGGAGAAAGCCGGGAGAGAGATGGATGTCGCCACTGTATATGGCAGGGCGCCAAACCGAAAACTTTTTGAGGAATTAGCAGGACAAAAACCGGATGTGTTTTTTTCTGCGACAGGAAACGACGAAACAAATTTAGTCTCTTGCAGCATCGCCAAACAGCTTGGATTTCCGAAGACAGTTGCGCGAGTAAAATCGAGCGACTACCTAGAGCAAGGGGCGTTTGATTTTGGCAAAATGTTTTGCGTAGACCATTTTATTGGCGCGGAACTCTTGGCGGCTCAAGATCTATTTAAAGTGCTCGTCCATACAGGAGATTTAGCCGTAGAGCATTTTGCTCATGGAGCGATCCAAATGAAGACGATTTTGATCCCTCAAAAGTGGGACAAAGGGCATTTAACCATTCAAGAACTTGGCCTGCCAGGAGAGCTCATCGTCGCTTTAATTCACCGCTCTAAAGAAGAACAGGCAGAAGAAATTATTCCCCATGGAGACGATCAAATTTTACCTGGAGACGAAGTGACGCTGATTGGAGAAGCGAAAGTGATGAACCAACTGCATGAGATTTTTCATATCGAAGAAAAAAAAGTCCGCTCCATTATTTTAGTCGGCGGCTCTGCCATTGCTCTGCACCTTGCTTCTTTTCTACTAAGACAAAAAATTCAAGTAAGAATTATTGAAAGCGATCCTTCGCGCTGCAATGAACTAGCTGATCTTTTACCTCAGGCTACCATCATTAACCGAGATGGAAAAGATTGCTCGCTGCTTGTCGCAGAAAGAGTCAAAGATGCCGACGCGCTCGTCGCCTGCTTGGAAGAAGAGGGGACTAATTTTTTAATCGCATCGCTTGCCAAAAAACTCGGCTGCGCCAAATCGGTCGCCCTCATTTCCGATCCAGCCTTAGCTCCGCTTTTAGAGACGCTCGAAGTGACGCCAGCTCTTTCCGCAAAAGCAAATCTCACCAATAAAATCCTATCCGTTGTCCATCAAGAGACGCTCCTTTCCATCACATCTCTCACCCATAGCGAAAATAAAATCGCAGAGCTTAAAGTAGCAAACGGTTCAAAAATCATCTCAGCGCCGCTAGCGGGATTAAAGCTCCCTAAGAACTTACTGATCGCTGTCATTGAAAGACAAGGAAAAGTCACTATTGGAAAAGGAAATAGCCTGCTGGCCGCAGGAGACATCGCCATTGCGATTTGCCGGCCCGAACATATCGATCACCTGCAAAATTTATTCCACTGATGCTAGATTACCAAGAAATCAGCCGCATCCTCGGAAAGTATTTTAGAGCCTTTTCCTTTGTCCTTTTGATTCCGCTTGCGACCGCCATCTATTTTCAATGGATAGCGCCTCCTGAAATGCATCCGCAGCCCCACAGCGCAAAAGCTTTTGCTTGGACGCTAGCGCTTTGCGCCGCTGTATCGGGCATTTTTTCCTATTTCGGGAAAAACGGATCGGGACAGCTCGCGAGAAGAGAAAGTATTTTTCTCGTCGTCTGCATCTGGATCGTCACTGCGATCATCTCGGCATGCCCATTTTATTTAAGCCGCACATTGACCCATCCTCTCGACGCCTATTTCGAAGCGATGTCCGGGCTCACAACGACGGGAGCCACGATGATTTCCCCCAAAACCTACCATCCGGAAACCAATGAGGAGATCTCTGTTTACTATACAAATCCCCACGTCCCCAATAAGACGTACACTTTTAGAGGAACAGTAGATCCCATCCGAGACCCTCAAACAGGCCTCGTTCTCTACTCAGGAGTAGAAGCTGTAAGCAAAGCCGTGCTATTATGGCGCAGCCTGCTGCAATGGATAGGGGGCATGGGCATTGTGATCATTTGCCTTACCATTTTACCAGCTCTTGGCGTAGGCGGGAAATTTCTCTACCAAATGGAAGCCACCGGCCCCATCAAAGAGGGGATCAATCCTCGGGCAAGAGAAACAGCATCGAGCCTATGGAGGCTTTACTTAGCTCTCACTCTCATGGAAACGGCGCTCCTTTTTGTCACAAACGCAGACATGCCCCTTTTCGATGCAATTTGCATTTCCCTTTCTAATATTTCTACTGGGGGATTTTCGGTGCGCAATGAAAATATCGCAAGCTATCAAAGCGGCGTGACAGAATCGATCGTCCTCATCTTCATGATTTTAGGAAGTATCAATTTCTCTCTTTATTTCCATGCGTTGCATTTAAAATTTTTTCGCATCAACGTCCCCGATTTTTCCCTTTTTCTTGCAACAGCTCTCGTTGGCTGTCTCATCGTCTCTTTCTTTCTCATTGGACAGCCTCAATCCGGCCTTGAAGGAGGCTTTGCTACTTATTCCTGGATGGAGGCGCTCAGACAAGGCAGCTTTCAAGCTCTCTCTGTACAAACCTCGACCGGCTTTATCACAGCCAATTATGACAGATGGCCCTTTGCTTCGCAGATGTTTATGCTTCTTTTGATGTTTATTGGCGGCATGTCGGGATCGACTGCCGGCGGGATCAAAACGTCCCGTTTTTATATCCTCTATAAAATTGTGTTGCATCGTCTCGAATCGCTCTACCGCCCCGACAGCGTGCGCAAACTCAAAATCGGCTCTTCGGAAATCGATGATAAAAATGCGCTGACCGTCCTCTCCTTTTTTTGCATCGTCGCCTTTTTCACAGCTTTTGGTGTGATCGCCTTTGTTTTAGATGGAATCGATCCTGAAACCTCTTTTGGACTCATGGCTTGCATGATGAATAACGTAGGCATCGCTTTTAGAGCCGCAGGGCCAACCGACTCGCTAGCTTTTCTTTCCAATACCTCTAAACTCTTCTCTACAGGCTGGATGCTCTTAGGCCGTTTAGAGTTTTATGTTATCTTACTCCTCGTTCTTCCCTCTTTTTGGAAAAATCGATGAACTACTATCTTTTTAAAACTCTCACTCCTGACCTAGCCGAAGAAGAGCTCGTCGCCCACGGCCTGCAAGATATCTATCAAATAGAAGATAGCGAAACGGGACAAACTTTTATTGGAGGGCGAAGTAAACGCCCCTTCTCTCAGCTGCAACATTCCATCCTCGTAGAAAAAAGCGGAGAAAACGTCGATTGGGAAGAGCAATGGTCTCTTTTTGCCGAAAACTTTTCAGAAGGAAAAGCCCATATCGACCTCAACCGTTTTGGAAAAAACAAAATGTTGCTTTTAGCGGCAGGCCCCGGATTTGGAGACCTTTCTCATCCAACCACTGCTCTCATGCTCGAGATGATGCAAGGGCGCATTGAAAATGAGTCCATTTTAGACATTGGAACAGGCAGCGGTATTTTAGCGCTCGCAGCCCTTCTTCTAGGAGCTTCTTCAGCGATCGGGATCGATATTGCTCCCGAAGCGCTCAAACATGCAAGGCTCAACGCAAAGGCCAACCATCTCAAAGCGCGTTTTACCAAAACTTTGCCCCAAAACGCTCCCCCATCCAATATCTGCCTTCTCAATATGATTTTTCCCGAGCAGCAAACAGTCCTTCGCCACCCTGACCGATACAACTCATTAGCCAAACTCTGGATCACCTCCGGCATTTTAGAAGAGCAAAAAAAAGAGTATCTACACTGGACGCAATCGTGCAGCTGGCAGCTTTTAGAAGAGAGGCAAAAAGAGCAATGGCTAGGTTTTATCTTCAAAATAAAAAATCATCGATAAGGAGTTTTTATGAGCCCTTCTGACGAATCTTTTTTAGTCCCTTCGGACCTTTCCTTCGAATCTTTAAAAAAACGGAACGAACACAATATCGAATATTGGAGCGCTCGCGATCTGCAGCCGTGTCTCGGTTATTCTCAATGGAGAAGATTTGAAAATGCGATCAAAAAAGCTAAAGAATCCTGCAAACAATCGGGGAACGATCCAGCCCATCACTTTGCCGGCGCCGGCAAACCGATCCCTGGCGGCAAAGGTTCTGCGCAAGTAGTTGAGGATTATCACCTCTCTCGATTTGCCTGCTATCTCATCGCCCAAAACGGCGATCCGAGAAAGCCTGAAATCGCGCAGGCCCAAAAATATTTCGCCGTCCAGACCCGCCGCCAAGAAGTATCCGACCAGATGGCCGCAGATCTCGAGAGATTAGAGATCCGCCAGCAAGCTTCCATTGAATTCAAAGCTCTATCCGGAGTGGCAAGAGAAGCGGGCGTACAAAACAAAATGTTCGGCGTCTTCCATGACGCTGGCTACAAAGGGCTTTACGGCGGACTTGGCGTCGAGGCCATCAAAGCGCGCAAAGGAATTTCTTCCCGAGAACAGCTTCTCGACCGAATGGATACCACCGAACTAGCGGCAAATCTTTTTCGAATGACGCAAACGAAAGACAAACTCAAAAACGCACGGATCAAAAGCCAAAAAGAGGCGATCGAGACTCACGAAATCGTCGGCAAAAAAGTCCGTTTTGCGATTGAAGAGATTGGAGGAATTTTGCCAGAAAACATTCCGCCCGCCGAACCGATAAAAACAGTAGAAAAAAGACTCAAAAGCGCCCGTCCACAACTGACTTTAGATTCTAAAGACAGTCTAAAGATCACAGAAGAGGATGAACCTATACCAAAATGATTTGCACATAAATTCTGCTTTCTATATATTATCCGCCTCAAAAACCCTAAACCAAAAGGCAAATCTATGGAAGCATCCTCTTCATCATCCAGTTCCTCTAAAAACCTCGCTCACTTATATGAAGCGCTGCCAGCAAAACCTCTCCCGACAATTTGCTGCAAAAAACTAGAGGCCGTCGGCCGTATCGCTCTAGCAGCGCTAGCAGGGCTTGGCTATTTATTTAGCCTAACTCAATGGACCTGGCTAAAAGAATTTGCCTTAAACCAACTCTATCAAGGCTATCGACTACTTTTCCCCACAAAAAAAGCAGGGTCGCTTATTCCAATGCAAAGTCATATCAATTCCCTCAACCATGTCTATATAAATTCCCCCGAGGCAATCACCGAAAAATTAGAAAAAGAGGTAAGGAGCGCTCAAGAGCAAATGCTATTAGAAGAAGACAAAGCATTTAACAACAACAATCCAGAAAGCAACATAGCTGCTCTTGAAAGCAAGTCTCCTTCTCTTGAAGGGTCAGAGGTTATAGGCGTATGTTCTACCATAGGGAGAAGAAGCGCAATGGAAGATGAACATCTAGCCGCCGTTTTTTCCTTTGAGCTAGATAACGGAGAAGAGCACACCGTCCAATTGTTTGGGGTTTTTGACGGGCACGCAGGCAACAGAGCAGCCCTTTTTGTTAAACAGCATATCCAAGAGCAACTCCGTTTCTACCTGCAAACCTACAATCCAGACGGGCTCACCGACGCAGGCATTTGGAATGCCTTAAAAATGACATTTGTCGCGCTGCATGAAGCATTCCGAGAAGAACGTGCTGGCACAACAGTGTCGCTTGCGATCATTCTGGGCGACAAACTATGGGTAGCCAACACAGGCGACTCAAGAGCGGTGCTCAGCAATGGCGGCGATCCCGTTCAACTGAGCGAAGACGCCAAACCAAACAGCGAAAAATACAAAAAAGGGATCAAGAAACGAGGCGGAGAAGTCATCTACTTTAGAGGATGGACGGTCAACGGACAGTTAGCTGTAGCCAGAGCTATTGGCGATCACAATATAGTCGGCATCAATCCAAGACCCAAAATCACAGCCTATCCGCTAGCCAACATTCACCCCGGAAGCCATCTCGTCGTAGCTTGCGACGGCCTTTGGGATGTAGCAAGCACAAGACAAGTGGTCCAAGCGGTCAACCGCCCAGACATCACAGCTCACCAGCTAGCTCACGAGATCACCGCCGCTGCCTACGCTGCGTTCTCAAAAGACAATCTCACTGTCATGGTCGCCAAACTCGGCTAAAAAACCAAAGGGCTCTCTTTTAGAGAGCCCTTCTTCCAAAACAAAAGGATTCCAAAGGACGCAGTCCTTTGGCAGGGTATGGGACAGAGTCCCATTTCAACGGACTACATCATGCCGCCGAAATCCATACCGCCCATGCCTCCCATGCCTCCCATGCCTCCCATGCCTCCCATGCCGCCCATTCCTCCCATGCCGGGAGCGCGAGGAGCTTGAGCCTTTTTTGGCTCAGGCTTATCAGTGATCATGACATCGATCGTGAGGAGCATGCTAGCCACGGAAGCTGCGTATTGGAGAGCGCTTTTAGTGACGAGGACGGGGTCGATGACACCGTCAGCGACGAGGTCCGAAAACTGATCTGTAAGGCCGTTATACCCAAAGGAGTTTTCTTTCTCGGCGATTTTTTCGGCGATCAGTTGGCCCATTTTACCGCAGTTATTGGCAATGGCGGTAGCGGGCGCAAAACAAGCTTTGCGGATGATTTCTGCACCGAGAGCTTCTTCTCCTTGGAGGTTGAGAAGAGAGAGAGCTTTGGATGCGCGGATGAGAGCAACGCCTCCGCCAGGAACGATCCCTTGAGAGACTGCGGCTCGAGTAGCGTGAAGAGCATCTTCGATCCGGGCCTTTTTCTCATTGGCTTCTGTTTCTGTCACAGCGCCTACGTTGACGACCGCTACTCCGCCGGAGAGCTTTGCTAAACGCTCTTCGAGCTTTTCTCTGTCATAGTCCGAAGTGGAGTTTTTGATCTCCGTTTTAACTTGAAAAATCCGCTCTTGAACGGTTTTAGGATGACCGAGTCCATCAATGATCGTCGTGTCGTCTTTGCCGATTTTCACTTTTTTCGCGCTGCCGAGCACGTCGAGATCGATGTCCGCAAGGCTGTAACCGAGCTCATCCGAAACCACTTGAGCGCCTGTGAGGACAGCGATGTCGGCCAAAAGAGCTTTGCGCCGATCCCCAAAACCTGGAGCTTTCACCGCACAAAGAGGAAGCCCCGCTTTAATTTTATTGATGACGAGAGTGGCCAGAGCTTCGCCATCGATATCGTCAGCAATGAGGAGAAGAGGGCGAGATCCTTTACTCATCGTTTTTTCTAAAATGGGGACGAGCTCTTTCACGTGAGAGATTTTTTTATCCGTGATCAAGATCAAAGGATTGTCCAGCTCAACGATCATCTTCTCTGCATTCGTGATAAAATAAGGAGACAAATACCCCTTATCAAACTGCATGCCTTCGACGACATCTAATACTGTTTCGATCCCTTTTGCCTCGCCGATCGATACAATGCCGTCTTTTCCCACTTTTTGCATTGCCTCGCCAATGATCGCGCCGATTTCAGGATCATTGTTGGCAGAAATCGTGGCAATTTGACGAATTTCGTCCGGCGTTTTGATCGGCTTTGCAGCTTGATCTAAAGCAGCAAGAATCGAGCTGACCGCCTTATCGATGCCGCGCTTGACGTTCATCGGATTGGCTCCCGCCGCAACGTTTTTCAACCCTTCGGTAAAAATCGCTTCGGCCAAAACAATCGCCGTCGTCGTTCCATCGCCAGCAGCATCAGAAGCTTTGGACGACGCTTCCTTGACGAGCTGGGCGCCCATGTTTTCATAAAGATCTTTCAACACAATTTCTTTAGCGACCGAAACGCCGTCTTTTGTAGAAGTAGGGGAGCCATATTCTTTGGCAATCACAACGTTTCGCCCCTTAGGACCCAACGTAACGATCACGGCTTTTGCTAACGTTTTGACCCCTTTTAAAATCGATTTCAACGCTTCTTCGCGGAATTGCAGCATTTTTGACATAACATTCTCCTTAATTCAATACGGCTAACACATCATCTTCAGATAAAATCAAGAAGTCGCCTTCTTCCGTTTTGTATTCGGTTCCAGCATAAGAAGAGAACAGAATTTCAGAGCCCACTTGCAGCTCGACAGCGTGCCTTTTTCCTTGATCATCGATCTTACCGGGGCCGACTGCCAACACTTCGCCTTGGCGAGGTTTTTCTTGGGCAGCTTCTGGAAGAAGAATGCCCCCTTTTGTCGCTTTCGCTTCTTTTCTTCTGACAACAAGACGGTTGCCGAGAGGTTTTATTTTGCTTTTAGACATAGGTGCCTCCTAAAATTTTTAAAGCCCCATCCTAAATAAACCTTCCTATTTTGTCAACACTTTTTAGCAATCAACCTGACGAAGTGCTAACACTTTTTAATAAAGCAAATATTTTTTCCGCTTCTCTAAAAACGCCGTTCTTTCAGCTCGATGAAATTCCAAGAGTTTCCAAACAGCATATTTTTCCTGCGTCAAAATATGGAGCACCTGATCCGTTCCGTTCGCTTTGCAAAAAAGATCTTTTCTGCCATCAGAAAGGGCTACTCGTTTTGAAAATTCCTGAGGATACAAACTCTTGACCATCCCAAGTAGCAGATACTGCACCGAAACCGGCTTATATTTTTTCATGTCCGTTACCTGGATCAACACTCCCTGGCAATCCACTCCTTTATAGAGTCCCCAAAAAGGACGGAAATAAAACGGATGAAAGCGAACTCCTGCGAGCTTTTGTCCATTCAATTTTTCAGCAAACACGCTCGCATCAATCCAAGGAGCTCCCACGATCTTAAAGGGCATCGTAAATCCAACGCCGATATTTAAAAGCTGCAGCTCTCCTAAAATCCCCGTAGCAGGACAAAAAAGCGGGGTATCAGGCTCAGGAATATTCGGACTCGGAGGAATCCAAACAAGCCCCGTATCCCGATACGACATCGAGCGGTCCCATCCTTTCATCTGAACGACTTTCAGCTTACACCCCACCTTATACTCTTCATTAAAAAACCGAGCCAGCTCTCCAATCGTCATTCCGTGGCAATAGGGCACATTAATATACCCAATAAACGAGCGCCATTTATCCTCGAGCATCGGCCCATCGACAATGAGTCCGTTAATCGGATTCGGCCTATCCAACACAATCACTTCAATCCCCGCCCTCGCCGCTTCTTCCATCATATAAAACAGCGTCGTCGGATACGTATAAGCCCTCACCCCCGTACACTGGATATCATACACCAGCACGTCCAGCCCCTTTAACATCTCAGGCTTTGCCCTTCTCGTCTCCCCATGCAAACTATAAACCGGAATCTTTCCTTCCAAATCATGCGAGACCGATTCCCAAGCGTAATGCTGCCCTTTGAGTCCATGCTCCGGAGAAAATAAAGCCGCCAGCTGCCCTGTCTCCCGAAATAAATTCACCCCCGATCTCATTTGCCGATCCACTCCCGTATGATTCGTGATCAGACCCACCTTCTTCCCCTTAAGCTCCTCTTGCAGCTTCTCTTCAAAAAACACCTCAAGCCCCAGCTTCACCTCACCGCACACCACAGCAAACCAACACATACCCACCAAAACCCAACGCATACACCACCATTTTTCTCTCAGTATCCCCGCTTTCTCCATTTTTTCCGAGAGCTTCTTGCAAGCATTTCTCGGGGCTTTGCCCCAAATCCCACCAAAGGACTGCGTCCTTTGGAATCCTATTTGTTTTACATTTTAAATATAAAAAAATAACCAAAAGCAACAGGATTCCAAAGGATGAAGTCCTTTGGTGGGGTTTGGGGCGAAGCCCCATAAAGAAATGAAAAACTTTTGTGCAAAGATTCATTTGTGTTATAGATAGCGAGGACGAGTTTGGGGTTCTCTATGGCTTTATCTGGCACGCTCTCTCCTTATATGGAAGAGGCACATGAAATTTTAGATTCAGTTAGAGGGAGACCTTTGACGTTATCTGAGCGGAAAAAGATGGCAATTGAGTTGGCCGCTTTGATGCTGCATGAGGCGGGTCAGATTATGACTTCGCAAGAAAAAAAGATTCAAGAGCAGCTTTCTCGTCTTATGCACGATCCTGTCGGAAAGGCTTTTACAACGGCGATGACAGATGAATGCTTTCGCAGCTCAAATCATAGACGAGTGGCAGATCAGATGATCTATTTATTGGGGCAATTGGGAGTGCCTCAGTATCTGGATTGGTTTAAAAGAATGGAACTGCATGCGTTTAAAGCGGTAGGGCCGGCGGTTGCACAGTATTTGATTCCTTTGGCGATGAAAACGCTAAGGAAAGAAACGGAAAAAGTGATTTTGCCTGGAGAAAAAACCCTTTTGGTCAAACATATCCAAGAGAGAAAAAAGCAGGGCGTTCGCCTTAATTTCAACCATCTGGGAGAGGCCATTTTAAGCGAAGCTGAGGCCAAGAAAAAATTACAGACCTATCTCGAAGATATGAATACGCCTGATATCGATTATGTATCGGTCAAAATATCAACTATTTTTAGCCAAATCAATTTGCTGGCTTTTAATGAAAGCGTAGAAGCGATTGCAGAGAGACTAAAATTACTCTATCGCGCGGCGATGAAACATCCTAGCGTTTTGCCGGACGGAAGTCGAAAGCCTCGTTTTGTCAATTTGGATATGGAAGAGTACCGCGATCTTTTGATGACGGTAAAAGCTTTTTGTTCCGTATTGGATGAACCAGAATTTCATCAGCTCTCTGCGGGCATCGTGCTGCAAGCTTATCTGCCAGATTCCCATGAAATCCAAAAAGAGCTCACCGAATGGGCAAAAAAGCGCGTACAAGCAGGGGGAGCTCCCATTAAGATCCGGATTGTGAAGGGCGCTAACTTAGCTATGGAACAATTCGAAGCTTCGCTAAAAGGCTGGGCGCAAGCGCCGTACAATAGTAAGATTGAAGTCGATGCGAATTATAAACGAATGCTAATGTACGGCTGCTTACCAGAACATGCCAGATGCGTCCATTTGGGCATCGCGAGCCATAATCTATTCGACATTGCCTTTGCTATGCTGCTGCGGCTCGAACACCAAGTCGAAGCTTATACCGTCTTTGAAATGCTCGAGGGGATGGCTGATCACATTCGACGCGTTGTGCAAAAACTGACGGGAGAGATCTTGCTCTACTGCCCCATCGCCACCGCTGCCGAATTTCAGCATGCTATTGCCTATTTGATCCGAAGGCTCGATGAAAACACAGGCGCTGAAAATTTCCTCCGACACGTTTTCGGACTCAAACCAGGAAGTGAAAGCTGGGATGGGCAAACAGCTATTTTCCAACAAAGCTGCGATGAAACGACATCTGCAAGTTTAGGGCCTAGACGCACCCAAAATCGATTGCTGCCGCCTGCAGCCCCCGACATCCATGCGCCTTTCGAAAATGAGCCGGACACTGATTTCTCCTTGCCTCACAATAGAAAATGGGCGCTTGATTTAATTGAACATTGGAAACATCATCGTCCTCAGCCTATTGCTCTCGTCATTCGGGGGGAAGAAGTGCGTGCTAATGAAGAGGGAGAAGGGTTTAATCCCTCGCATCCTGTAAAGCCGCTTTACAAGTATGCGAAAGCTACTAAAGAGCATATTGAACAAGCCATTAGCGCTGCCAAAGAATATGAACGCTCTTGGAGCTCAACAAGCGTTGCCCATCGAAGCGGGCTGCTCGCTCATGCGGCTCAAAAACTCCGAGAGCGAAGAGGCGAGCTGATTGGCGCCATGATGATCGATGCAGGAAAAATCGTCACAGAAGCCGACGCAGAAGTGTCTGAAGCGATCGATTTTGCAGAATACTACCGTCGTCAAATCGAAAAAGTTACTTCGATAAAAGATATTCAATGGCGGCCCAAAGGCACTGTCCTTGTCACTCCTCCTTGGAATTTCCCCTGCGCTATCCCGGCAGGCGGCATCTTGGCGGCTCTTGCAGCCGGCAATTGCGTTCTGTTTAAGCCCGCCTCGGATACAGTCCTCGTTGGTTGGCATTTAGCCAAAGCTCTATGGGACGCCGGAATCCCCAAAGAAGCTCTGCAATTTGTCCCTTGCTCTGGCGGAGAAGTAGGCTCGAGCTTGATCACAGATCCTCGGGTCAACTGTGTGATTTTAACAGGCGGAACAGAGACGGCGAAAAAATTTCTTCAGATGCGTCCCGACTTAGATTTAGCAGCCGAAGCGGGCGGAAAAAATTCGATGATCATCACAGCTCTATCCGACCGAGATCTCGCTGTCAAAGATCTCTTACAATCAGCCTTTGGCCACTCAGGGCAAAAATGTTCCGCAGCCTCTCTCGCTATTTTAGAAGCGGAAGTTTATGACGATCCACACTTTTTAAAACATCTCAAAGAAGCCGCCGCAAGTCTTAAAGTAGGGCCGGCTTGGGATCCGACCACAAAAGTCAATCCACTCATCCACGCACCGACAGGCGTTTTAAAACGAGGGCTTACCACGTTGGAAAAAGGGGAAGAGTGGCTGCTAGAACCTAAGCAAGATCCTCAAAATCCCTGCCTTTGGTCTCCCGGCATCAAGCTAGGCGTTCAGCCAGGCAGTTTCACCCACATGACAGAGCTTTTCGGTCCTGTACTCGGCCTGATGCGCGCCAATCATCTCGAACATGCCATTGAACTGGCCAATGCCGTTCCCTACGGCCTTACTTCTGGTCTTCAAAGTCTCGATGAACGGGAAAAAACTTTCTGGATGGATCACATTGAAGCAGGCAATTGCTACATCAATAGAACCATTACTGGCGCGATTGTACGCCGTCAACCTTTCGGCGGCTGTAAAGCGAGCAGTTTTGGCAATGGGTCCAAGGCAGGCGGGCCTAACTATATTTGCGAATTCATGCACGCTAAACAAGTGGGACTTCCTCAAGAAAAACACCCTGTCAACGAATGGGTCAACAGCCTTACTGCCTTTCTCGAAAACATCGACCTCACTGCCGAACAGCTCGGTCTTTGGACCGCCAGCACCGCGAACTATGCATATTGGTGGAAAAGAATGCGGCAAGATCGCGATCCTACAAAAATCGTAGGGCAAGACAACCTTTTCCGCTACGTTCCTCGAAAAGGCATTGCTCTAAGAATCGATGCTCATAGCTCCGCTCTCGATGTTTTGCGCGTCTGCGCTGCCGCTCTTACCTGCGGGGCCGAAATGGAGATCAGCTGGTCGCCCAAAGCCGCCCAAAATCCCCAGCTCAACTGGCTCGATCTCATCCCCGTCCTCAGCGCCATCGAAGAAACAGAAGAGCAGTTCCTCCACAAAATCAGATCTGGCCGCATCTCCCGCATCCGCCTCGTAGAGCCCGCCACAAAATCTCTGCAAAAAGCCGCAGCAGAAACAGGCGCCCACATCATCGATGCGCCCGTTCTCGCCAACGGGCGCCTCGAGCTGCTCTACTATCTACGCGAAGTAGCCATCAGCATCGACTACCACCGCTACGGCAACCTCGGCTTAAGAGAAGGGGAGCTCAGAAAGGCTATTCTTTAGTTTTTTTGCGGGGCTCTGCCCCGCACCCCGCCGAAGGACGAAGTCCTTTGGAAACCTGATGACTTGAAAGAAAAAAAACACAATTTATACCGAAGAAAGCTGAAGAGTCGGCTTTCAATCCCGCCTATAAGCCGATTCTTCAGCTTTCTTCGGCACACCTTGCCTCAACGAAATTGCAACACCATGAAACACAGATACTTATAAAATTTATTGGCATATTTATAAACAACCGCTTTAATTAATCATGAACATTTAAAGCGGATATTTAATGGAACATTTCAAAAGGTTGCAAACTTTAAAAAACCGAGGGAAAGAATCCTGCTTTCTCTGGGGACCTAGACAAACCGGGAAAACCACTCTCTTGCTCGAATTATTTCCAAAATCTCTCCGATACAACTTACTGTTAGCTAGTGAAGCGAGGCGTTTATTAACGAATCCCTCCTTAATGAGACAAGAACTTTTAGCCCCTCCTCTAGAAAGACTTTGGTCTAATGAACTTATTGGATAATCGGACAATTTTGCGGAAGATCAGGCTCGTGCAGCCATTGCCGGACTTGAAGACGCTCTTCTTTCGCCTCTGGAAAATGGACGTATAAATAATCTTCGAATTCTTCTGCGCTTACACTTTGAAATCTAAAAGCTTCAAAATATTGTTTTAAAAAGGAGAGAAACTTTTCCTTTCCTACATGTTCTTCTAGCATTTTTAAGAAGAAATAACCTTTGTAGCGTGGAACCAAAGAGAAAGCGTCCCTTGGATTTCTCCCTTCTAAATGCATTCTAAGCGCTCCATCCGTTCCCTGAGCGCCAGCTACCTCATCGACGAGCTTATTGTAATAGATTTTTCCAAGCATTTCTGCGTAGTCTTTTCCTTTAAATAGCTCTGCCAAAAGCAATTCAATATACGTCGTCATGCCCTCATTAAGCCATAGATGGTCCCATCCTTTAGCTGTCACTTTATTGCCAGACCAAGAATGAGCCAACCCATGAAGAAGGCAGTACATAAGAGATTGATCTCCTGCAAGAATCTCTGACGAAAAAAAGCTGATCATAGGATTTTCTACAGCGCCAGCTGGAAAATTGAGAGGGAGCATAAGCATGTCGTAGCGCCCCCAGCAATATTCCCCTAAAAGAGTCTCGGCTCGATCAAGAACCTTTTCAAGGCCTTTAAATTCCTCATAGGCTTTCTCAATCATGTCGGGATGGGCATAAATGCCTGTCCTATCTCCGGTTTTTCGAAACTCTAAATTGCCCACACAAAAAGCGATCAAATAAGAAGGAATAGGGATTTTTGTTTCCATCCGATAAATTCCACTTTTTGTTTTTTGCTGAGGATTATTGCCCACGCTCGCCACTGCCAACCATCTAGGATCAGTAAGCATCGCGAGCGAATAGGTTGTTCGTACTCGAGGTGTATCATGGCAAGGGAGCCAGCTTCTCGTATGCGTAGGCTGCGAATGGGAATAGAGCAAAAAATTTTCAGGATCTTTGCTATGCCAATAGAGCCCTTCGGCATGTTTCGACGTTATATAGCGGACCTTAACAGAAGTTCGATCTCTTATGCATATAGCTAGCCTTTGACCTAATACGGGATCTTTATCTCCGAAAAACCACTCTAGCGCGTTTCCCGATTCGTCAAGAATCTCTAAAATACTTAATTCTTTCGTATCCAAATAAAGCCACTCAGCTCCCATATGGTTATCAAGATGCAATGTCACAGCCCCTTGCATCACTTGCTGCGAAGCGTCAAAATCGATAATGATGCCCATATGCACGATACTGATTTGATCGGGATTCGAAAAGGAATGGGGATCGAGAGAAATAGAAGCCGCTTCAAGATATTGAGAGCGCAAAAGCTCATTTTTTCTCAGAGCGTCCGCAGCGATCAAGCCGGAGTCAAGAGTTCCTTCTGATACGCGCGGCGAATCGGATGCTGAAAGAGGGGAAGGACTTTCTCTCGTCGACTCATCTAGCGTATTTGAAAGATTGCGAAACGAGCTTAAGTTAATCGAAACGGCATGACTCATAAATTCCTCATGAACAAAAATTCTAAAGCCAAAAAATATTATATAAAAAATTTTTATCTCGCTATTTCTTTTTCAAGAGTCAAAAAAGATCAGGGCATCTCGTCGTTGACGAATTCTCAAAGAACCAGCTATCATGGCCGCTCTATGGTCACATTAAATCCGCATCAGCAAATAGCCGTCGAACATGTAGAAGGACCTCTGCTTGTCCTCGCCGGCGCCGGCTCGGGCAAAACCCGAGTGGTCACGCATCGCATTGCCCATTTGTTGGAACTCGGAGTTTTGCCTTCCGATATCTTGGCTGTCACATTTACGAATAAGGCGGCAGAAGAGATGAAGTCAAGGATCCGCGTATTGAAAAATGCGCAGGTTCTAGCCTGCACCTTTCATAGTTTGGGCGCAAAAATTTTGCGCGAATCAATCCATTTGCTCGGCTTTAAACAAGATTTCACGATTTACGACCAAGAAGACAGCGAAAAACTGTTAAAAACTTGTATGCAGCAACTCTCTCTCGGCGATGATAAAGGGACGCTAAGGACATTAAAGGGGCAAATTTCGGCCACGAAAAACGATTTAGCGACGGACAGCGAGGCGGAAGAGAAAAACGGAAGCACGTTCAGCCGGGTCTTTTCTTTGTATCAAGCAAAGCTCAAAGAATGCAACGCGTTAGATTTCGACGACCTCTTATATTTGCCAGTAAAGCTGTTAAGAGAGCATGAAAGCGCGAGGACATTGTATCAAAACAGATGGACATTCGTACTTATCGATGAATACCAAGACACGAATGCAGCTCAATACACCCTGGCTAGAATTTTAGTCGAAAAGCATCAAAATTTATTTGCTGTGGGAGATCCGGACCAGTCGATCTATTCTTGGCGCGGCGCGAAGTACCAAAACATCTTAAATTTTGAAAAAGATTTTTCAGGGGCCAAAGTAGTCGCTTTAGAGGAAAATTATCGCAGCACGAATCGGATTTTGGAAGCGGCGAACGCGCTTATCGCACACAACACGGACCGTTATGAAAAAAAACTCTGGAGCCACTTGGGCGAAGGAGCAAAAGTCGGCGTGTTCATGGCGCAAAGCGAACGGCAAGAAGCTCAGTTTGTCGTAGACCAAATGCTAGAGAGAGTCGCACAAAACCACCTCTCTTTAGATGAAATTGCCGTGTTTTATCGGACAAACGCCCAGTCGCGTATTTTCGAAGACGCTCTTCTTGCAAAAAAAATCTCTTACACCATCATCGGAGGGCTCTCTTTTTATCAAAGGCGGGAAATCAAGGATATTTTGGCCTTTTTAAAAATGGTAGTTTCCGACACTGATCTGATCTCTTTTTTAAGAACGATCAATTTGCCGAGGCGTGGACTCGGAGCCGTCTCGCTAGAAAAACTAATAGAAGCTGCAGGCCAAGAGCCTATTTTTTCTTTTTGCGAACAGGCCGCGTCTTATTCGGATCGAATCGCTTTAACAGCAAAGCAAAGAGGGGGTTTGGAAAATTATGTACGCCTCATCCGCTCGCTAAGACAAGCTCGGCCTCATCTCAAAGTCCATGAACTCATTGCCAAAACGATCGAAGAATCCCGCTACCTTCAATACTTACAGGAAGATCCGGAAACAGCCCAAGACCGAAAAGAAAACATCAACGAACTCGTAGGAAAAGCCGCAGAATGGGAAGATGAGCAAGAACATCCCACTCTCGTTCAATTTTTAGAAGAACTTTCCTTAAGAACCTCCGCAGAAGAGCGCAGCGATCTGCCTTCTGTCAAACTCATGACGCTACATAACAGCAAAGGGCTTGAATTTTCTTTAGTCTTTTTAGTCGGGCTCGAAGAAGAACTCCTGCCTCACGCCAATTCGTTGGGAGAACCTACGCAGATTGAAGAAGAAAGGCGCCTTTGCTATGTAGGAATGACGAGAGCCAAACGATTTCTCTACTTATGCGCCGCGTCCTATCGCTATCTTTGGGGCGCGCCAAGACTTATGCGTCCGTCTCGCTTTTTGAAAGAAATTCCCTCCCATTATCTTCACAACCTGTCGCAAACAACCATCCGCTACCAAGCTACAGAAGAAAACTCCAGCGATCCAGAGGGCTTTTCCCTGGGAGATACGGTGCTGCACACAGAATTTGGAAAAGGGATTATCCGCAAAGCGTACCATAGCTCATTTGGACTTACTTACGACGTTCATTTTCCGGAAACAGCCACCAACAGAACGCTGGTCGCTAAATTTGCTAAACTGCAGCTATGCGATTAAAGCTCCCGCCGCTTTGAAAACAAAGCGGCAAGAGAGAAAAAAACTTATTTCTGAATGTGCTTATTCAGGTGTCCTGCGAGCTTTAACATGTCGACAGGTTTTTTGCCGATCACTTCGCTGAGTTTTTGATCAGGATTGATCATGCGCTTATTTTTCGCATCTTGGCATTTGTGAGCTTTAATGTAGACCCACAATTTTTTGACGATTTCTGGGCGCGTTAGTTTTTTAGCGCCGACAATAGCTTCCAATTCAGCGGAAACTGTGTAGCTCATTTGAGCTAAACCCGATTTTCTTTTTGTTTTAGGCTTTGCTTTCGCTGGAGCCTTTTTTGCCTTAGGCTTTGCTTTTACCTTTGGCTTTGCTTTTGTAACTTTTTTAGCGACTGTTTTTTTCTTTGCTTTTGCCATAACCCATTTCCTTTTCTAAGAGAAAACGCATCCATGCATTTTGTTCTTCTCCTATACTATGTAAGTATTTTTTATAATTCATGCAAGTAGATTCAAAAAAAAACTTAAAAATCTAAGGAGATTTCCAAAGTGGCCTGATGAAGCTGGGAAGAAGTTGTAAATTCTCCCTGATAAGAAAGAGAGCCGTAAGGATATTTATGATCCATAGGCTCGATGATGATTCCGAATTCCACAGCTCCTAAATTCTCCGATTTTGTCAGCGTTTCCACGGTAAAAGATCCGGGAGAGCCGACAAGATACGCACCGATTTTACCAACGCCGAAAGGAGTTTTATTGACAAAGCTTGCCTTTTCTTCAAAGAACAAAAACCAAACTCCTCGTAAAAACGAAAGCCCACCTCAGAACGGAGAAATGATGAGTAATGAGATCTTTGTCCTGCATTGAAAGGACTGTTTCCCATTTCTTCATAGCGGCCTTGCCGAAATCGATCAAGGCAGCATAGGCCTCTGCGTCGTTATCTCCTCCTATGATCGCAATAGGATTTGCTCCAATCGCATGGCAAAAAGCAAAAAAAACTCCACTATATCTGATGATCTTGAACATCTAGAGAACCTTTATTGTCTCTATACCGTCGTAACTCAAGAATCGGCTATTGGACGGGTTCAAAGCCTTTTTATTCGATTCAAAAGAACTTTCCATCCGGTCTTTTTAGATGCCTTTGAGCCGAAAGCGCTATATACAAACTGAATGCATTGTGCTATGGGAAAGGAAACGGAGGTATCATGAGACCTGCTCTTCAGCTCAATATCAAAGCCGAAAGAAGGCTGACTTTCTCTCTCGCTTTACGACAAGCTGTAGAAATTCTCCAGATGCCCCAGCAAGAACTTGCCATTTGGCTACAAAGCGAAGTAGAAAAAAACCCTCTATTAGAAATTCTAGAAGGAGGCGGCGCAAAAGAAATCGAAGATATCCCTCATCGTCCAAGCCTCTATGAACATTTGTGCCAAGAAATAAGGGAAACCTTTTCCAATCCTTGGGAGCTCAAAGTGGCTGAAACTATTGTTGGCTCTCTAGACGAGCGAGGGTTTTTGGCTACCCCACTTGAAGAGATCGCAGCTCTATTCTCCGTGACCGTAGAAGACATAATCCCTGTGTTAACCAAAATCCAATCCTTCGATCCCCCGGGCATTGGCGCAAGAAATCTCCAAGAATCGCTTCTGATTCAGCTTGGCAGACAAAAAGAAAAAAACTCTTTGATCTATCAAATCCTCAACAACCATTTTGAAGATCTTTTGCAAGGAAGATACACAAAGATCAAAAAAAGCAAGCAGATCACGCCAGAAGAGTTTAGCGCTGCCATACAAAAACTAGCCAAATTGCAGCTGCGCCCTGCTGCAGGATTTGAAAAAAGTTCAACGCCGACAGCAACTGCCGATTTGAAAGCAGTGAAAATCGATCAAGAATGGCAAATCGAAATGGTCGAAGAAGAATTTCCCCAGATTCAAATCCGACAGGATTTGCCCGCTTTATTGCCCAAATTAGCTGCTGAAGAAAAAAAATCAGTCAAACACTGGCTCATTTCTGCCAAATGGCTGCTTCGCTCCCTTAACCGCCGCAATCGCCTCCTCGTCTCCTTAACCACCGAGCTTCTCAAAAAACAAAACGGCTATTTGGAAAAAAAAGAACCTCTGCAAGAACTGGGAGCTAGCGATTTGGCTGCTTTATTGGGAGTGCATGAATCGACTATTCATCGAGCTTTATCGGACAAACTTCTCGAAGGACCCTGGGGGTTGATTTCGCTTCGATCTCTTTTATCTCAAAATGCAGCAGCCGAACATCATAAACAGCTTTTACAAAAACTCATTGAACAAGAAAATAAATGCAAGCCATTGACTGATGAAGAACTATCTCAACTGTTACATAAAAAAGGGATCGCCATCGCAAGACGCACCGTGGCTAAATACAGAAAAGAGCTCAACGTAGCTTCCGCTTCTCATAGAAAACAACTTCATTACTGACGCCTTTTCTTTTTAGCTGGCTGCGCAGAACAAAACTCCTTTAGAATTTCTGTATCCTTTTCAGGAGCCTTGCGTTTCTTCATCAAAGTAGGGCCGCCGCCGCCTCGATTAGAGTTCAGCTTCGGTTTTGATTTTTCTATGTGATGTTTTTCTGCTGAGCGAAGGGTTCTAGGGGTTTTCCCTAGCGTGCTGGGAAAAATCCCTACCACAAATTTTTCAGGAGATTGAGAAAGGGCATGAGCTAATTTCGAAGCATCGGCATCACACGAGGCCTTGGAAGCATGAACTCGGATTCTTTGCGCTACATCGCTAGACATTCCTATATACTGACTTTCAGTTTCATCTGTTCTTTTAAATTTATAGATACCCGAATTTTTAGCAGATGGTGTAAGTTGAGGCGCAATATGGTCCTTTTTTCGTATAAATGGATAATATTTTTTGGGGGTCTCATGAGTAGAAAAAACACCCCGAGATGGGGGCAAATCATCATATTGATCCCAAGCTCCGCCACCATTTCCCCCTCTCGTTTTGTTGAGCCTCTCCTCTGCCGGAATTTTCTCAATGCACGTCTCCTCTAATTCTTTAACGTCCACGCCCTCATCGTGAGGACCGGAAATAGAAACGGCAACTCGATTATCCGTATTTTGAACCAATGCATGCAAAGCTTTAAAACTCTTAGGAACTTCTCGGTTAAATTCCGAGATATAAGCAGAAAGCCTATCACTTATTGACCGAGAAACACCGCAAAGAACTTTTCTCCCTCCTGCCGGAAAAGAAACGATCCACTGATAATCATAAAGTCCCTTTCCAAGGCCGAGGGAACTTTTAGACTGAGAAAGTCTAAATTTCTGACTACTTTCATCAAAAATCAAACCACAACTAACAACATTCATAAATTCTTTTTTTAAAATTACTTGTACTGTGAATTCTATCAAATAAAACAGTTTTATGTAAAATAAAAACCCCCTGCAAGTTTTCAACTAATTAACATTCAGGAGGTTGAAAACTTTTTCAACAGGCTACCTAAATCCTAAACTGCACAACAGCAAAAAAAACAAGAGCCTTTCGGTATAAATTGTAGGATAATCGCACTCTAGCTTATGATAGCCTTTTTTTCATGCTAGGGATATTTTTATGGGACCGAAAGCAGCCGTTTTTTGTCATAATGGGTTAGGCGATGGGATCGTCAGCCTCGTCTTACCGAACAATCTTCAACTCAACGGATGGACTGTCGATACCTATCAAAATACATTAGTCGAAATGCAAAATTGGTTTCCTCAACTTCCCTTGCTGACCTACCCAGAACCAGAAGCTGTGCAGAATATTTTGTCAAACTATGATTGGTTCTTTGTTTTTCAAAACGATACAAGCCCATTTATCCAAAAACTTATTCAGGAAGGCAAAAGACGTTTTCCCGAACAATTAAAAGTGATTTACATCTACCCATCCAAACACATTGTCAACGAGCCCTATTACGAAGATGCGCAAATCGATCCTTCCTTACCCGTAGCAGAAAATATGCGCCTTTTTTGCGAAAGATTGCTCCATCTGCCAAAAATTACCAAAAGCAACGGGATGATCCCTCCCGCTGATCTCACCTATAAAAAACATAAAAATCGGATCGTGATCCATCCCACAAGCTCCAGGGAAGGGAAAAACTGGCCTCGGGACAAATATGTAAAGCTGGCTTTACATTTACGAAACCTAGGATACGAACCGATGTTCATCGCGGATCCAAGCTGGTCTATTCATGGTCTGGAAAGCAAGATCTTTTCAACTCTTGAAAAGCTAGCAGCCCATCTCTATGAATCGGGCTATTTGATCGGCAATGATTCAGGACTAGGACATTTAGCCTCTTCTCTCGGCATTCCCACCTTAACTCTTAGCCGTCGAAAAACTTTAGCGAATTTATGGGCGCCAAGTTTTCATACAAATATCGTCGTCACGCCCAGTTCCTGGATTCCCAATATCAGAGGCTTTCGCTTAAGAGATCGGCATTGGAAAAAATTCATATCCGTCAGCAAGGTCTGCCGCGGATTTGAAAAACTCTCAAAACTATCCCAAGGCTGAAGCTTCGACATCAATTAAATTACGCCCAGAAATTCTCTCTAATACTGCAGCAGGGGATTTCTCAGGGCAAAGCAAAGCTTTTTGGGGGATAAGAAACGTCTGCTCCAAAGCGTATTGGCCAGACAAAGCTGCATGAGAAACCTGATCTGTAAAGACTGCCCAGCAAGAGTTGGAAGGAAATTCCCAATGATCCTTCGGACAGTTTTTTTGAAACTCACTGTTTTCTTTTAAAAAGTGGTGCATCTTAAGCATAAAATGATCGTAGGGCGATCTAAGCGGTAATTTAAGCCCCAGCGAACGGAGCTTTTCCTTTCCCTTGCGCTGCAGCCGACTCATCCATGAATAGTTCATCCCCTTAGGAAAAGAAACTCCTCGAGAACCTCCAAATTGAGCCATAAGATCAGAAAACGGCTGCGCTGTGATCCATTTGCGGCTTTCTGTAGGATGAATATTCGTAAAAAAACGAAGAATGCGAGAGCCGTGTACAGGTCGAGTAGGAAATGCGTCCACATGAAGCAAATCATTGCGCGCACGCAAGCGAAGTTTTCTGCCTCGCTCTTGAAAAGGGCGAAAACTTGCATAATCTAGTTTCCACTCTTTAGCGTAAGGTGAGAGAATTTTTGTTAAATACTGCGCAACCCTTTCTGAATAACTGCGTAAAATAGTTTTAAGGCGCATGGACTTTTCTGCATCCATCGAATCATGATTGGTCATTTGATCCAGCTGAGGTTTGTAGGCAATATTTTTTCTCGAGGTAGAACTCCCTTGCCTCTGGGCCAAAAGAAAATCGATTTCCTCTTGAGGGAAAGAAAAAGGGATGTGGGGACTAAACAAAATATTGCCCGCTTCCAACTCTAAGCAATATCTATAGCGATCGGTCTCTTCCGAATTGAGAATGATTTTTTTTGTCATACGCCTCTTAGGTTAAAAGAATGGTTCATATAATGCCGGATGATCCGAAACCGAAGGGATCCGTCATCTTGCAAAATTTTTTTCGCAGCCAACTGCTCAATTTCCCTGTCAGTTAAACGAAGAAGAAGAGCTCTTACGATGCGCCCGTCTTGAATTTTTTTAAAAAGTGTTTGCGCCGCTTTTTTCAATATCCAATGCCGCCTAATCAAACGGATAAAAGCGTACGCCAATAAAGCCGCTGCAGGGATAAAATGGCCCCAAAAAGCACCTAGTCCTAACGCGAGCAAGAAGAAAAACACCTCGCTCGGCCTTTTTACAATCGGCCCTAATTTGCGGCGCCACCCCATTTCGGAAGTGAAATAAGCAAAAAATTCTTCATAAATCGGCTCTTGAAAAGCGCATCGAGCTGCATGAACTGCCTCGTGGGCCAGTATCTCATCGCGGCCGTAAATTCTCAAATACCGCCCCTTAAAAAATCCTTTTCTCAATTGAATGGCGCATAAAGCCCCCCCATTTCCTTCCATGACCCAACTAGCGGCCCCCTGCCACGGAGCCAACTGGCGATTCGAATAATAAGCAGCTAGATGATCAGGCTGAAAATCGTAACATTCTCTCAAATAATGGCGCACCCAATCCCAATGAGGCTCAGGCACTCTTTCCATCGAATCAAAAGGAGCAAAAGGGCGAGACACAAAATCTCGCGCAGCCTGAAGCCTTTGCAAAAAAGCCTCTTCCGACTCTCCTGGCCCCGGAATAAATCCTCTTTGGTTCAGTTCAAATAATTCTTGGTCCGTCACAAAATTCCATACAGCTTTCTTGCTCTTTTCGCGCCCTCAACCAAGGGCTCCGCCCTTAGACCTGCCAAAGGGCTGACGCCCTCTGGACTCCCTTTGCTTTTCTATAAAAAAATAAAAAGGGGTTCCAAGGGGACGCGTTCCCTTGGCGGGTCTAAGGGCGGAGCCCTTAAGTTGACAGCATTACTTGCTCTTTTGGCTAAAAAATTTGCACTTTGAAACAAAATCCGTTACCATTTGGCAAGTTTAAGGAATTATCCATTTATGGGCAAAGCTCTAGTTATTGTTGAATCTCCTGCAAAAATCAAGACGTTAAAGAAATGCCTTGGCCCCCATTATTTTTTTGAATCTTCTGTAGGCCACATCCGCGATCTGCCTCAAAAAGAGTTTGGGATTGATATCGACCACGATTTTGAGCCGACTTACGTGACGATGCCCGATAAGAAAGAAGTCATTCAAAAGCTGCAAGCAGCGGCCAAAAAAGCAGAGATCGTCTACCTCTCCTCCGATCCCGACCGAGAAGGGGAAGCCATTGCCTGGCACATTGCCTCCATCCTTCCTAAAGGAACCAAAATCAAACGGGCGGCTTTTCAGTCTCTTACCAAAGACGTCGTGCAGAAAGCTCTCGACAACCCACGCGACATCGACATGGACCTCGTCGACGCGCAGCAAGCAAGAAGACTCTTGGATCGGATCGTCGGCTATAAAATCTCACCTATTTTAACGAGAAGAGTCAAGAGAGGGCGAAACGGAACTTCTGCCGGAAGGGTGCAATCGGTAGCGCTCAAATTAGTCGTCGACCGAGAAAAAGAGATCGATGCTTTTATCCCTGTAGAATATTGGAATATCACCGCTTTGCTGATGCCGCAAACTACAGACAAATCCTTTATGGCCAATTTGCATACAGTTAATGGCCTCAAGGTGGAAAAAGAGAAGACGGGCAGCAAAGAGTGCTTTTTAATCGCCAACGAAGAAACCGCAAAAGAAGTGGCAGGAAAATTAAAAAAGGCCCGCTACAAAGTCGGCAGCGTTGAGAAAAAAGAGAAAAAACGAAATCCCGTCCCTCCCTTTATCACATCCACGCTTCAACAAGAAGCTTCCCGCCACTACGGCTTTTCCGTTGCCCGCACAATGAATATCGCGCAAGGGCTCTACGAGGGGATCGACATGGGGGAGGAGGGTTCGGAAGGTTTAATCACCTACATGAGAACCGACTCGGTCAATATTGCGCCAGAAGCCATTTCAGCGGCTCGAGGCTATATCCAAACACATTTTGGGCCCGAATACCTTCCTGATCAACCTAAAGTCTACGCTTCAAAAAAAACAGCTCAAGAAGCCCACGAAGCGATCCGACCGACCAATGTAGCGAGACACCCCGAAAAAATCCGCCAGTACCTTACGCCGGAACAATTTAAAATCTATCTCCTCATTTGGCGCAGATTTATAGCGTCTCAAATGAATCCCGCTATTTACGACACAGTCTCTGCAGACATTGAAACAGATCAAAATATGACTCTTCGAGCGAGTGGGTCTGTCATTAAATTCAATGGGTATCTCGCTGCCTACGAAGAAAAAAAGGACAAAGGAAGTCAAGAAGAGGAAGAAGAGCAAGGGAAAATTCTGCCGCCATTAGAAGAAGGGATGCCTTTAGCGCTACGCGATCTCACCTCAACGCAATCATTTACCAAAGCGCCGCCTCGATTTACTGAAGCCTCTCTTGTCAAAGAGCTCGAAAGACTCGGCATTGGCCGTCCTTCGACCTATGCGGCCATTATGAATAAGATCCAAAGCCGCGATTACACCACGAAAGAACAACAAGCGCTCAAGCCGACAGAGCTCGGCAAAGTCATCTGTCATATGCTGGAAGAGAATTTCGCTCCCATCATGGACGTGACATTTACCGCGCAGATGGAAGATCAGCTAGAGCAAGTCGCGGAGCACAATAAAAACTGGAAAGAGCTCATTCGGAATTTTTGGAGCGATTTTTCGCCTCTCGTGGAAAAAGCAGAAAAAGAAGCTGTCGTTCCCAAAGTTCTCACAGAACTCAATTGCCCCAAGTGCGGCCAAAAATTGCAAAAAATCTGGGCGCGAAACAAATATTTTTATGGTTGCAGCAACTACCCAGATTGCGATTTTACAGCGCCTATTGAAGCGCTGGATTTCAACAAAGACGATTATGACCCCACCTTCGATTGGGAGCAGCCCTGCCCTGTTTGCAGATCAGCTACCACCCTTCGCCATGGACGCTTCGGCCCCTTTTTAGGCTGCAGCCACTATCCAGAATGCAAAGGGATCATCAATATTCCCAAAAAGGGAGAAACGGTCTACAAGGCAGAAGAAATGCCCTCATGCCCAGCCCAAGGATGCGATGGGAAAATCACCGCTCGCAAATCCCGATTCGGCAAAACGTTTTTTTCTTGTTCAAACTACCCTGATTGCGATGTGATCGGCAATTCACTCGAAGAGCTGCCGCAAAAATATGCTGACCACCCCAAAACGCCTTATGTTAAAAAAAACCGCAAAAAAGGAAAGGCCGCAGCAAAAGGAAAAGGCAAAACAAAAAAGACAACCAAAACATCCACCCAGTCAGCCTATAAACTTTCTAAAGAGCTAGCCGATGTCTTAGGCATCGAAGAAGCCTCTCGTCCCGAAGCGACCAAAAAACTGTGGGAATACATCAAAGGGCATAATCTGCAAGACCCCAAAAACAAACGCCTGATCGTCCCAGACGCTAAATTGGCGAAAGTATTAGGGACAAAGCAGCCCGTCGACATGATGAAACTAGCTGGGTTGCTATCGAAGCATTTTCTTTCCTCTTAATCGACATAAAAATCTTTTTTGAAAAAAACAAAAAAGGGGTTCCAAGGGGACGCCTCCCCTTGGCGGGTTGTAAGGGCGGAGCTCTTATGAGGTAGAAAACAAATAAAAAAAACAACCCAAGTCAAATGATGATGTAAGTTGTGATTGCTTGCAGCAAACCAAAGAACGTGGGCTAGACCTATTTTTCTCATCGTATCGAACAGAAGATCTTTTGAAGCTGGTGGAAAAAAAATGCGATAAAAGCCAAGAGAGCAGATCAAAATAATGCTTCCTAAAACGCCCAACTCAAAAAAAAGGGACAAATAGACATTATGAAGCTGAGAAAGCGCGCTAAACCCAAGACCGAAAACTCGATGTTCTTGAAATAAATGAAACGCATCCAACCAAACAAAATATCTCTCTCCCCAAGATCCCTCATCGATTCTTTGCACAAAATGACTCAAAGCAAGAGAGAGGCCATATCTTTGTAAACAAAGAAAAAACAAAACAATCCCTCCCAAAAAAATGTACTTGATTCTGTGAGAAAACCGAAAAAACAGATAAAAAAAAGAAGCTGCAAACGAGATATAAGCCGCTCTTGTCGTTGTTAAACACAATGCAAAAAGAGTGAGCGGCGTCCATAAGCAAAGTTGTAAACGGCTAAGCCCCCATGGGTGCAACGGTTCGCGGGAAAAGACCAGCAACATCAAAATCGAAAGAACAAAGCTACAAACAATGCCAAATTCATTGGGGTAAGAACCGGGAGAAAAGCGAAGAAAACCATAGCCAAATTGAGTGAGGATAGAAAATCTCTCAATCAGGGCAAGAGGCATTGCACCGAGATAGTACCCGATGAAGAAGACATAGCCAATCAATAGGACCACAAAAAATGATCGAAAATAGAAAGAAAATAAGTTTTTTACTTCCTCTGCGCTGACGATGTACGACGCCGCTCCTAAGGCAAAGTAAAAATGGCAAAACAAAAGACCAAATCTAAAAAATTGATCTTCTTCATTTTGAAAACCAAAAACTTCCACAAAGGCAACAGAAGCAAATGAATAAATAAAAAAAGGGAGAAAACAAAGGCCAATATCAAAAGTCGTTTTATTTGCTCTCGCAAAAAAAAGAGGGAAAAGGGGCAATAGAAAATAGTAGGTTCTAAATGGTTTCGGGAAAATGTGGGGCGTCAGCAAGGTCCCAAGGGGGCCCAAAACAATAAAGCATCGGATAAGCCAACTCCTCCAAAGAGCTATATCACCTAAGATCATGCGCTCTCAGCTGCTCCATCAATGTTTTTATTTTAAAAACCCCTTGTCTTTTGGCAATGAATAAAACATCTTCCGTATCCACAATGACAAGATCTTCCAAGTCGATCGCTGCCACTTTTTTTCGGCCTGTCTTAATCAAACACCTACTTGTATTACATGCAGCCACATCGCCTAAAAAGGCATTTTGATCTTGGTCTTTCTCTGCCAGTTGATATACGGCTTCCCAGCTTCCCAAATCAGACCACTGCAGAGCTAAAGGACAAAGAACAATTTCATCAGTTTTTTCAATGACGCCATAATCAATCGAGATGTTTGGCAAAAAATAAAAATATTCCAAGCAATCAGACCAATCCCAGCTCTTCATCTGAAATAACGCAGGCAAGTAAAGAGAAAAAGCTTTCCACATGGTCGAAGAAGAAAAAGAGAACAGACCTAAATTCCAATAATAGGCGGGATCTACAGAAAATGCCTCCGCCCGTTCAAGACTTGGTTTTTCAACAAACTGGTCTACAAAGTAGCAGTCCTCATCAAAAGGACGCCCCTTTTTCATATACCCAAACCCCGTCTCAGCGCGCATAGGCTGAACGCCGAATGTTACAATTTTCCCTTGGGAGACGGCGGGCAGGATCTGATCTAGATGCTGCAAAAAAACATCTTCTGGCGAAAGCCAATGATCCGAAGGGACAATAAGTAAAGGATCCTCAGGCCCAATTCGGCCAGTTTCTTCTAAAAACCGAAGAGCGAGGGCAATAGCCGGCGCCGTGCTTTTTCTAGCAGGTTCGACTAGAATCGGAATATGGCCAGCGCCGATTTGATGCAACTGTTTTTGAACGATCGTTTCATAAGATATTTGCGTGACAATCAACATAGGATAGGCTTTTAAAAAACGCAAAACAGTCTTTTGCAGCAAAGAATGAGAACCAAAAAAGGTCAAAAATTGCTTAGGAAAACTTTCTCTAGACAAAGGCCAAAGCCGCGTTCCGCTGCCTCCCGCTAATAGGACAATGTACATGAGCGCCTCTTTTGAAAAGCAGCGTAGCGGCTCTCAACAAATTGCTGAAATTCTGTTTGAAATCGCTCCTTGCTAAAGGTTTCTGCGTGGCGACGGACAGATTCGGGATCGAATTCTTGCTTTTCAAATCGAAAAATGGCGTCTTTGATCGAATGGACCGATTGTTCCTCAAAAAACACACCTGAAATATGAGGTTTAAGCGTTTCCCGAAGGCCGCCTCGATTCAATCCGATGACAGGCGTAGCGCAAGCCATCGCTTCAAGAGGAGCTATTCCAAAATCTTCCACAGCTGCAAAGACAAATCCCTTTGCCTGCTGAAGCGCCAAGCGAAGCTCTTCTTTTGTTTGATGAGCTAAAAATTCTATATTTTTTTTCGCCCGTTTTCGAATGTAGTTCTCCTCTGGTCCAAACCCAATCACCAGCAAACGCTTATCCGGCATCAAGTTAAAAGCCTCTACAATAAGATCAACCCGTTTATAGGGCACCAACCGAGAAGCCGTTACATAATAATCGGACTTATTTTTTCCCGGCTGAAAAAATGACGTATCAACAGGAGGATAGATCACATGAGCATCTCTTCGGTAAATTTTTTTGATCCGCTTTGCAACATAGTGAGAATTAGCCATAAACTCATCGACCCGATTGGAAGATTGGACATCCCACGTGCGAAACGAATGTAAAAAAAACTGCGCCACATCTTTCCCATACCCCTCTTTTCGAAAATAGTCGTGAGTAAAATCCCAAGCATAACGAGCTGGAGTATGGCAATAACAAAGATGGAGCTGATCTGCATGGGAAAGTACGCCTTTGGCCGCACAATGAGAAGAAGAGAGGATGAGATCATAAGAGCTCAAATCAAATCGCTCCACAGCGTAAGGAAAAAGGGGGAGATAAGCTCGATATTTTTTTTTAGCCCAGGGAAGCTTTTGAATAAAAGAGCTGATCATCTCTTTCCCCTCGAAATAACTCCCTTTGAGTTTCTTTTGGCTTTGAAGTAAGGTATAAATAGGCGAAGGATAGATTTCATGAATGGCTTGCAAACAATTTTCGCTTCCTCCGATCGGAGAAACCAGCCAATCATGAACAAGAGCGCTTCTCATAACACCTTAAATAAAAATAAGTATACATGCGCCTTTGTATTGACGCGAGGATGATCCGCTCTTCAGGCATTGGAACCACCCTTCAACATCTCATCCCTTTGCTTGCCCAAACCTCTCATGAAATCATTCTATTAGGAGAAAAGCAAGGCGAGCTTCCCATGTCAAGCCGCTTTACATCTCCCATTTACTCACTAAGCGAGCAAATCCAATTCCCTTGGAAAATCCCCTCTTGCGATGTTTTTTGGTCGCCTCATTACAATGCGCCGCTGCTTCCTATTCGAGCCAAAAAACGGATCGTAACGATTCATGACGTATGCCATCTCACCTACCCGCTTTCTCGTTTCAAACGATTGGTCTCCCATTTTCTCTTACAAAAAGCCTGCCAAACATCCGATCAAATCGTTACGGTGTCCGCTTTTTCAAAATCTGAAATCCTGGCTCATTTAAACGTCTTACAAGAGAAAATCCACGTCATTTATCCAGGGGTAGACCGACAGCAATTTTCATCTCAAAAAAAAGAGCAAACGCCCCCGTTTTTTCTCTTCGTAGGCAATATCAAAACACATAAAAATCTTTCAGTATTGCTCAAGGCATTTGAGCTGCTCCAACCAACAAATCTTCATCTCATCATTGTCGGGAAAAAAGAGGGGCTCCTCTCTTCTGATCAGACGCTCGATGAACATCTACGACAAAGCCCCCTAAAAAACCAAATTAAGCTGCTCGGAGAAATTTCCTCTTCTGAATTGCAAACGCTCTACGCTTCAGCAAGCGCCCTCATCTTCCCTTCTCTTTACGAAGGGTTTGGCCTTCCGCCTCTAGAAGCCATGGCGTCTGGATGTCCCGTCATTGCCTCGAACGCCGCAAGCATTCCCGAAGTATGCCAAGATGCGGCCCTTTATTTTTCACCCCGCTCTCCTCAAGAACTTGCAGAGCAAATGAGACGCATCCTTTCCGAAGCGTCCCTCCGTCAGCAGCTCATCCAAAAAGGGCTTGCCCTAAGCGCCTTTTTTTCTTGGGAAAAAACTGCAAAAAAATACTGTGCTCTATTTTTTGACTCTGATCCGAACTAAAAATTTGCTATATTCTTAAAAATTTTCAAGGACCACTAAATACCCAAGGATTTTTTTATGAAAACTCTTTTTTTCTTCCTGTTTTGTCTTTTCCACTGCGCTTTTTGCCATGCAAACAATGATCTCAAAAGCAAACAGCTCAAAGCTATCTATCGAATGACATGCCAAATTCCCTCAGATATCAATGAGCATTTGCCAGATTTAAAACAATTGGCCTCCGAATGTTCAAGCGCAGTTGAAATCGGCGTTCGATCCATGGTCTCGACATGGGCGATTTTGCAAGGATTATCAGAATCTCCTCAACCTTATACCACTTATATCGGCATCGATCTTGTCTCTCCTCTGCAATTTGTCCTAAAAAGAGCTGAAAACTTAGCTCATTCTCAAGGGATCGATTTCCATTTTTGGCAGGGAAATGACATGGATTTAGATATTCCCGTTGTGGATATGCTCTTTATCGATTCTCTTCACACCTATTGTCATTTGACCTTCGAGCTTGAAAAATTTGCTCCTAAAACAACCAAATATATCGCACTTCATGACACCAGCGAGCCCTGGGGAGAGATCGATGACAGCCAATATACGGGAGATTATTCTGAATACGCTCCATGGATCGACCGATCTAAAAAAGGACTTTGGCTCGCTGTTGTAGATTTTCTCGCAAGACATCCCGAATGGACCCTCCACAAAAGAAAAACTAACAATAGCGGCTTTACCATCCTTAAAAGGATTTCTTAGGAAGGATGATCTGATTTTAAGAGCTGCAAATCTTGATAATAGCGCATCACATCCCGAGCGCGGGCTGCATCTTCAAAACGGAGCTCTTTGGCTGCGCGCTTCATATCGGCTTCGCACTCTTTAATTTTTGCCTCCAAATCGGAAAGATCCACAGAAGCATTCGAGAGCGCTTTGGCCTGCTCCTCCAAAGGAGGCTCAGAGCATCCGAATGTTTCTTCAATCGATGCTGCCCTCTCTCGGATTGCGCTGCGGGGAATAATGCCATTCTCCTCGTTATAGGCTAACTGATAAGCTCTTCTCTCTGTCGTCACCGCAATCGCTTTTTGAATAGCGCTCGTTTGGCGGTCTGCATACATCATGACGCGCCCTTTTACATTGCGAGCGGCCCTTCCGCATGTTTGAATCAAAGCGGTTTCAGAGCGCAAAAAACCCTCTTTATCTGCATCTAAAATAACAACCAGGGAAACCTCCGGCAAATCAAGCCCTTCTCGGAGCAGGTTAATGCCGACGAGCACATCAAACTCTCCGTTGCGCAAAGACTTTAAAATCTTCATCCGCTCCAAGGTGTCGATATCTGCATGAATGTATTTAGCCTTCACTCCGATTTCATTGAGATATTTAGAAAGCTCTTCGGACAATTTTTTCGTCAATGTGGTAACTAAAACCCGTCCGCCTTGCTCTGTTTCCACGCGGATCTCTTCAAGGCAATCGTCCACCTGCCCCTGAGCTGGGCGAACGGTAATTTCAGGATCGAGAAGACCCGTAGGACGGAGAATCTGCTGTACAATATCCCCTTTGGCCTCCTCTACTTCCCACGCTCCAGGGGTTGCAGACACATAAATCACCCGATGAAACTTTCGGTACACTTCTTCAAATTTTAAAGGCCGATTGTCGAAAGCGGAAGGGAGGCGAAATCCAAATTCAACAAGAGCTTGTTTTCTCGATCGATCTCCATTGTACATCGCGTGCAGCTGCGGCAGCGTCTGATGGGACTCATCAATAAAAAACAAAAAATCATCAGGGAAATAGTCAATCAAACAAGGGGGAGGAGCTCCAACGGGTCTTTGGCTAAAATGGCGCGAGTAATTTTCAATTCCCTTGCAAAAGCCGATTTCTCGAATCATCTCTAAATCATAATAGGTTCTTTCTCGGATCCTTTGCGCTTCGATCAAACGCTGTTCCTTCTCAAAATAGGCAATCCTATCTAAAAGTTCTTTTTTAATCGTATCCATCGCCACATGTCGGATATGCTCCGGCGTTACGTAGTGAGATCCTGGAAAAATCGTTACAGTCTCTAACCGGCGGCGCAGTCTGCCTGTAATCGGCTCGATCTCACTGATCCTCTCCACTTCATCGCCAAAAAATTCAATCCGATACGCTAGCTCATCTTCATAAGCAGGGACAATCTCCAAAACATCGCCTCGCACCCGAAATGTCGCGCGAACAAGATCGTAATCATTCCGCGTGTAGTGCATTTCGACTAAATGTAAAAGAACGTCATCCCGGCGAACCGTTTGGCCGCAAGACAGTTTGAGCAGCATCTGGCTGTAATATTCAGGAGTGCCTAGCCCATAAATACAAGATACAGAAGAAACAATGATGACATCAGGCCGTTCAATCAAAGAACGAGTTGCACTAAGGCGCATTTTTTCAATGCGATCATTAATCGCCAAATCTTTTTCGATGTAAGTATCTGTCCGGGCAATGTAGGCCTCCGGCTGGTAATAGTCGTAATACGAGACAAAATATTCGACCGCATTGTCCGGAAAAAAGGATTTGAATTCTTGATAGAGCTGAGCAGCCAGCGTTTTATTATGAGCTAAGATAAGAGTGGGCTTATTGATCTTTTGGATCACATTCGCCATGGTAAACGTTTTGCCGGATCCCGTAATCCCTAGCAAAACTTGCGACGGCTTGCCTGCACGCAAACCTTCTACTAAGCTCTCAATAGCTTGCGGCTGATCGCCAGTAGGAGAAAATTCCGCTTGTAATCGAAACATTACGTTCGCGCTTGCTGCTTAGCTTCTTTTCTTATTTCAGCTCCTAACCGGCCCAATTCATATCCTTCAAAATCGACAAATTTGAAAAATCTCTCCAAAGAGGGAAAAGCCAAACTCACTTGTCTTGCCATCTCTTGCGCAATAAAGCGGTACATGGCATGGCCTGCAGGCTGGGATCTCAGTTCGCACAGCCACTGCAAACTTCTCAAATTTACATGAAAATACCAATGTACATGATAGGCCATAGGCACTGCATACTGCGCTTCTTCGGGAAGCTCGGAAGAGATGATATCGTAAGCTTTTTTAGCTCTTTCCATTGCAGAAACATACTCTTTTTCCATGTCTGTTCCTTGGATTTCAGGAGGAACATAGTAGCCGTAGCGGCAAGTGAGCAGCTGCCTTTCCTGGGTTAAGATGCGATGGCGGTGTAAATCGCGGTACACGCCAAAGTCTGCCAAAATCTCAAAAGTAAACGAAGGGTGCTCAAGAGCCCTAGGGGATTTATGGCGCCTATTTTCACGAGACGAGCTAGCTGCATCCAAAATACGGGAAATTTCCTCTTCCGGCAGCTGTTTGCAATACGCTTGCAGCTGCTCTAAAGAGCCCTGCGAACAAGAAAACAAAAGAGCTCCAGCTAACTTAGCGACGCAATCGGGATCGCTGTCGATCAGACGGACGCCTGGCTGCTCCATTTTATCAATAGAGTTCGTATGATGCTGGGCAAATTGATGAATGTCCGAATGCATCGATTCATAAAAATCATTCATCGCTTGAAAATGCTTATGAGAAGCGTCAGCCCTTCGAATAAAAGATGGAATGACCTTATTGAGCTCATGCAGCGATTTTTTACCGATCTCCTGCATTTCCGCTAAATTATGGTATTGCAGCTTTTGAAGCAGAGATTCAAAAAAGCGGCCATTGCCGAATACACCCATATTCGTCATGGCGCTTGCCGGCAAAAGCCCCCGCAGACAATCGAGCACTTTGGCTCTTAAAGCTGCGGTGTAGGCAGTTGTAGAAATGGCGGGATCTTTAGGAAATGTTTGCTCGATCTGGGCGGTCAAAGGGGGAATGAGCTTACTATACGTTTCAAAAAGATGGTTGCATGTATCTAAAAACAGCTCTCGATAAGCAGACGTCATAAGAACCGGTTCTTGAAAAAAGAGGTACTCTCCATCGACTTTTTGATCAAAATAAATATAGCGAGTCGATTTTTCTAAAGGAGATCCTCCGATGCGATTATCTTCGATCATCTTTGCTGCCAACATAGATACGTTTTCAATTGCTAAGTGGGCTCCACCAAGCTCGCCAATAGAATCATCTCCATACCCATCTAAAATCCGATCATAAAAATTCTGCGCCTTTTGGATGGCTGCAAGCTGGGTTTCGGAAGGCCCCCCTTCCGTCTGCTTTCCTGCTATCGCAGCAAAGGCCGTATCTTCATTCAAAATAAATTCTTTCAACAGAAGAGAACGAAGCCCCAACGTAGAACGGGAATACCGGGAAAACAAAGCCCCCTTAATGACTTCAGGCAAATTGCGGAGAACAAAAATATTGTTCGATGTACTAGTCACAAAGTGTTCAAGGATTTTAATCTGACTTTCTGTAAACTCCTCATAATTCCGCAACATACGAACCTCCTAAAATTCCTGGCAGAAAAGCAACCCAAAGATTAAGGGTGCCATATCTTAGGTAGTAGTTCAAGCGATAAAATGACAATGAAAACAAAATAATTTCTATCTATCATGTATTCAATGAACCACACTCTTACTTCTCTTCCTGTACGCCTCCGAAGAAATCGAAAAACTAAATCCATTCGTAGGCTTTTGCAAGAAACCACCCTTTCTCCAGCAGATCTCATCGCCCCCTTTTTTTTAATCGAAGGGAGCAACAAAAAAATTCCCATCGATCGGATGCCCGGCATAGAAAGGATCTCTCTCGATGTATTGCTAAAAGAAGCTAGCTGGCTGCATGAGAGAGGAGTCCAATCGATCTGCCTTTTCCCCGTCATCAATCCTTCTTTGAAAACAAATGAAGCCGAAGAGGCTTGGAATGCAAACGGTTTATTGGCATGCGCTATCAAAACTCTCAAACGCGAACTTCCCGACCTTTGCATCATGGCTGATGTGGCGCTAGACCCTTTCACGCTTCACGGCCACGATGGCCTTGTCAATGAAAACGGAGAGATACTGAATGATGAAACCGTCGATTGCCTCGTGCGCATGTCCCTTATGCAAGCAAACGCCGGCGTCGATTTCGTCGCACCCAGCGATATGATGGACGGCAGAGTAGCTGCTATTCGCAGAGCCCTTGATCAACAAGGCTACGAACATACCGGCATCCTGGCCTACAGCGCAAAATACGCATCCGCTCTCTATGCTCCATTTCGAGAAGCGCTCAACGTCCAGCTTCAATTCGGAGACAAAAAAACTTACCAGATGGATCCTGCCAACGTCAGAGAGGCTCTTTTAGAAGCCGAATTGGATGAACAAGAAGGAGCCGACATCCTCATGGTCAAACCAGCAACGCTCTATCTCGATGTGATCGCAAAGCTCAGACAGCAAACAAAAAAAACGATCGCAGCCTATCATGTCAGCGGAGAGTACGCCATGGTCATGGCAGCCCATGAGCTCGGCTATCTTCACGCCCCCAGCGTTTTTTATGAAACGCTCCTTTCCATTAAGCGAGCCGGCGCCGACCTGATCTTTACCTACGCCATCAAACAAGCGCTAACCGAAATAGAACGCTAGACTTCTTACGTAATTAAAAGCAGCGATAAAATAGACCTCTTTCGCAACCCCGAGCCTCTGCCCGCCCCCATCACCCAATGAAGAAGGGGACAAATTACAACAAGAAATTTCTGAGCGCACAAACGAGTCGCATGGCCAAAAGTTAACACCCCAGTGTGGAGTTGTAAAAAATAATATTTTCGCGAGAAGATATTTTACGGAATTTTTCAGAGGTTTTTCTTATTAGTATAAGGTGGGGGGATTTCGCTTATGTTACGTGTTTTTGAGAGAAATCCTTCTAAAATAAAAATGTCTTTTTTTATTTCTTTGTAGTTAGGTCTTATGGGATCGTTTTCTTCTAAAATGTGAAAAGTTACTTCATTATCACAAATGTTTACCTGAAATACGTCTCCTTTTCTCAAATGCCCCTTGCTATCATAGTCGAACGACAATCTAACAAACAAATCTTCGTAACCAATGGGATAGTGAGAAAAATATTTTCTAAGATATTCAGTGTCATTTATTTTTTCTATTAAGCCATCTATTAATTCGTAAAATAACATTCGAGCTTCTTCATGTTGAACTCGTTTATTTAGAGCGCATCCAAGATCAACAACATGAATTTTTCCATCATATACATTTTGTTTGTCGGCATAGTACAAATAGTGCGAAGCTAATTCTAAAGGTTCCCCTTTGAAATCGTTCTTGTTATATTCGTTTATAACATTCATTGTGTCGCTTTCCGAATAATCTAATCCGTCGCTCACATCGCAAGATGCCAAAGAAAATAAAAATAAAATGGGGATTCTTTTGGAATAATTAATCATTACGTTCTAATTGAATGTTCTCAATAGATTTTGATGACATTGGGCAAGGTCTTCTGCATATTATTTCTTTTGTGTAGGGGTTTTCTTCGATGAAACTTTTTTTCGATAATAATTCTTCTAAGATAAAAACTCCAGGAATGACTTTTTTTTGTTTTATTTCGTCAGGTTCTTCTACTTCAATAGTAGAAAAACAGACTGTATTGTCGTATAAGTAGGCGCTAGAAATATCACCTTTTTTTAGAATTCCTTTGTCATAATAATCAAAGGAAAGATGAATATATACATCTTCATATCTAACCGGAAATGTAAAAAAATATTTTCTTAAATATTCTGTGTTATTAATTTTTTGTAGTAGGTTGTCTATTAATTCGTAAAATAACATTCGAGCTTCTTTGTATTGAATTCGTTTATCTACTGCATATCCAAGATTAATCATGTGAATTTTTCCATCGTATATTTTGTCCTCTCCAGCATATTCTAAACCATACATACTTAATTCGATAGAATGTTCCTTGCTCAATTTTTTGTTGTATTCGTAAATAACATTCATTGTGTCTTGGTAAGAGTAGTCCTTTCCATCGCCTAAAGAGCAGGAAGCTAAAAAATATAAAATTAAGCTAAAAATGAATGGTATTTTCATTTTAATTCGCATGGTGGGTTTTCAGTAATTGTATGAGTTTTGGGGAAAAAGTCCTCCAAAATAAATATATCCAGAGTCAGCGCACATACCGACGAGTACTTTGCGTTATTGTTCGGCAGTCCTGCCGCTACATAACAAATTTATACCCGTTCAAAAATGCCAGTAAAAGGAGCATCTGGCCAAACCAATCTCCATATTTGATTGCTATTAAGATGACGGAACCATTTTTCTTGGAACAGGGAACTTCCGCTATATGGGTTTTTAACAGGAACTTCTTCAGCTAATCCAGATATTATTTGATCGTTCATCCATTTTACAAATTCATCAAACTCGGTATAACTTTGAAAGTCATCTATTTTTTCCCAAGGACATTCTTTCATTTGACTATCCAGGTTGTATCAACGTTCTGAAGAAATACTTGGTTTCCACCGCCAAGCAAACTTTCCTGTGCAGAAGAAACTCCTTCAAAAATTCGAGTGCCTCTGGGAACGTTTATTTTGATAATATTTTCTGCTGTATTGCCCCATTTAGCAAGAAGAGCGTGATCTATTTTGGATTGTAATGGTCCTAAAGGAGGGACTCGAGTCCAGTAAGATCCTAATTGTTTAGCTCTTCCACCATATACTCTATAAAGTACAATCGACTCTTCTGCATTATATTCCTTATATGTCATGCTTCTGAAAGATTTAGCAACATTTTCGCTTAACGGTCCAGGTCCTTTGACAGGACTCCAATAAATAGATTGAGCTTCTTTTAAAGCAAGTTTAGATTGCAGACTAAGCGCGTTACTCTTTGCTAATTTCCAAGTTCCACCAAACATAGCCATATCACCTAAAAAATTTCCAGTAAAATGACCTAATTTAAAGGCTAAACGATCAGAATGTCCTCCCGGAAACAGTCGATTGTTAAGAGCGCTTTGTTTCTCATTGAGCCAGTGATTGATCGTGTGATATGTGTCTCCCATGGAAAAGTTAAAGCTGCCATCTTTCAAATTGTAAACTCGAAACGGACTCGCTGCATTCACACCATGAATCATAGTATTTGCAAGTCGAGCGAATCCAAATCCAGCATTGAGGGCTCCTTGATTAAATCCGGTGCTGAATTGGTTCAGTTGATAGCTCCAATTTTGCGTGATGTTCGATGAATGAAATGTTCCGGGAGGTCTTGGTTGAAGCCATAGCCCATATTCATCAAAATGTATAAGCGGTTGATTTTGGAGAAAGTTATAGAGATTCATCCCATCGGTAAATCCGGCGGGATCCGGTGTTAACCAGCGACCGAGAAGAGGCATGTAAAAGCGGCGGCCATAGTAGACGAGTTGGGTCTCGGCGTCGCTTCGCTTGGAAGAAAACCTCCAGGGACTCAGTGTGGAGCCATAGATCTTTTCTTCGCCAAAGGCGCTGTAGCGGTAAAAGGTCGGTTTTGATTGATCGAGGGGGAGAAGCGCTGTGAGATTGCCTTGCAGATCGTGGAGGGGAACGAAGATTTTTTGTCTGAGCTCTACAGAGATCGCAGCACCGCGCTCCGCTTCGGGAGTAGCTCCCAGGATACGGAGCTCTTGGATGGTTAGATCTTGGTCAAAAGCGCCGATCTCTTTTTGACCGTCGTAGAGGAAATAAAGGGTGTCATACGACCATTTTGTGATGGTCCGTTTGAAAAGGCACCGATGCTGGGAATCATAGCCAAATCGATGGACTTTGCTAGGTGTGATGATGGTGGTGAGCCGATCGAGCGCATCGTAGATATACTTCGTGGAACCTTGAGATGTAGGACAGCCGTTTGCGTTATAGCTTAGATGGGACGTGACTTGATTTAGGGCGTTGATCTCATAAATTTCTTTGCCTTTTGTCAGCCGATTTCTCATGGAATCGTAAGTGGAGCGGTGGGCAAAAAGCCCCGTCTCTTCTATAAGCTGATAGAGATCGTCATAGGAATATTCTAAAAGGTCTTGCTGAAGGCGCATGGATAAAATATTCCCCACGGGATCAAAGTGGAGGATGTGTTGTGAAAAAAGAGGCGCTTCGACTTTGATCCTTCGAGACATTCGGTCGAAGGTATGTCTAACCAGGCCGAAACTTCCTATAAGAGCTTCTTCTAAAAGATGTCTGGAAAGATCCCGTTTCAGATAACGATGAGTATAAAGCTCTCGGTGAGCTAGAGTTTTACGCGAAACGGAAGAGAGGTTATGACCCTCATAGCTGTACTCGACCAGGCAGTCCGCTGCGGGAATTTGACAAGAGGCTCTGCGGCCAGAAGAATCAAAGGTGTTTTGGATCGAGTGTCCCAACGGAAAGGTTTCGGAAAGGATCCGTCCCTTAGGATCAGTTTTTCGGATGAGCCCGTCGCTTGTTTGGAGATGTCCTAAACGGTTATAAGTCATCTGATGATCGACTGTGCCGTCGGAAGAGCGGATCGAAATGAGCTGGTTTAAGTCATTGTAGGTGTAAATAATCTCGGTGCCGTCGGGCTTGGTGAGCTTTTCCAGCTCTCCTCGGGGAGTATAGGTTTTATGAGTGACTTTGGCTTCAGAAGTTCCGTCGGCTTCAGTGAGTTTAATTTCTCTACTCATAGCGTCGTATTCCCAGCGGACGCGGCTTTCTCTTGATGAGCCATCAGGAGAGAAAATGCTGTCGATCTGTAGAGCTAATTGCCCTCTCGGGGTATAGAATTTTTGGGTAAGGGAGAGAGTTTTGCCTTTTCTTTTTTCGATTTTAGCGACGCGGCTATGGGTGTCGAGGGTTTCTATTGTTTGGAGTCCAAGGGCATCCGTATGGGTTTTTTGCAAAACTTTTTGCCCATGTTCATTGAACACGTCTTCATAGGCGATCGTCTCTTGAAATCCTTCGGCGTTGGTTTTTTCAATCAGACGGTTTAATGCATCGTAGACGCTGATTTCTCTAGAGGTTCCGTCGGCTAGAAAAAAAATCGTGGCGGTTTGATTGCCGGCCGTGTCGTATTCATAGCGGATTTTTTTTAAAAGAACACCAGGGAGAGAAGTGCGCTCCTCTTCGATCACTCGGTCCAATAGATCAAAGGTTTTTGTCGTAATCTCAGCGCCTTGATGGACGCGGAACATCCTTCCCAGAGCGTCGTATTCATAAAAAGTGGTTTCCCCACCAAAAGTTTCAGAAATTTTTCTGCCAGCTTTGTCATAGGTGTAAACCGTTTCATTGCCTTCGGCATCGATTTTGGACATGAGATGATGTCCCACGTAGCTGTAGGTCTCTTTGGCAAGTTCTTTGCCTTTGGCTAGAGTGGATTTTTCAATAATATGACGGAGAGAATCATACTTGTAGTGAGTTTCTATGCCTGCGACATCGATGTGGCAAGCCAAATCCCCTGAGAGGGTGTAGATAAATTGTTCTTTTAAGCCGTTGGGATGGATGATTTGAATTGGTTTCCCATAAACGTTATATCTTGTCTCCGTTCGGTGCCCTTCGGCATCGATTTTAAAAATTTCGTGGCCGGATGCGTCATATTCTTGTTCGAGGATGGGAGTGATGAGCTCGCCTGATTCTGTAGGAACAGGGGGAAGGATCGTTTTAGTTCGCTGGCCTAAAAAATTATATTTATGGTGGGTTTTATGCCCCCTTTCGTCGCTTTCCCATTCGAGATGATGCTTTGTATCATAGGAATTTTCTTTCGTTAGGGTAAGATCCCCGCCTGTCCAAACGCTTTTTGTTAACCTGTTTGCGCAGTCATAGACGCTTGTTTGTTCAAATCTTCCACTGATATCTTGATAAAAGCATCGATTCCCCAGAGGATCATAAGAGGCTTTTGTTGTTTGGCCGATGGGGTTCGTTTCTGAAACCATTCTATTTTTTTCATCGTACTCGTAGAAAAGCCGGTACTGAAATGTTCCCTTGGCATCGTAGACGTCTTTATGTTCGATGAGACCGCCTTTTCGGTAATGCAATACGGTCTTTTTGAGTAAAATTTCCTGGCCGCCGTCGAGATATTTTTCTTCGATGATCTCGGGCATTCCGATATAAGGATCGGTTTGTCTGGGAGTGATCCGCTGAATAGTTTTCATGATGCCATCGTCGATGGCTTCGCTGACTAAGATAAAATCCTCATCATATTCATACGTATGGACGATTTTTGGCGTCTCTCCCTCGCAGAGAGTTTTGGTCTTGATGAGATTGGTATTGGGTAAATAGGTGAAAAGGACAACGAGTCCGTTGGGATCTTCGATCTTAATTGGTAAATTTTTCCCATCTTGACTATAGACGGTATGTGTAGAACAAGACTCCGAGCCCGGCAAAGGCATCTTTTTCTCATCGAGCTGCAAAACGGGCCCTTGTCCGGTTAAATTGCCATGCAAAGTGTTTTTGGTGACATTGCCCCAATCATCATAAGTAAATGTGCGGGCGTGAAGGCATTGTTCCTCTTCATCAAAAAAGCTTTTGCAAGTTAAAAAAGTGCCGTTCCAGACAAAATGCTCTTTGCTATGGAGTTGATCGGCGCCGTTGAATTTACGAATGGCGATTAGTCTTTCTTCTTGGTTCCACTCGTAGCTTGTTTTGTTGCCGTCAATATCGAGGACATGAGAGCTTTGTTTGCCGTAGAAGAATCGATGCGTTACTAAGGGTGAAGCGTCTTTTCCAACGGGAGAAGATAAAGCCGATACCTTTGGAATCCCGTCCTTATCTCCTCCGTCATAGTGGAGTTGAAGCGTTCTGCCGTTCGGCTGAGACAAAGAGGAGAGATAAGGATAATCGAGCGTTTTATTCTCAGTTTTTCTTTTTCTAGAGGTCCAAGTGTAGTTGCGGTCTGGCTGCTCGCAAGGGATAACAGAGGCGTAAATCCAATGCTTTTTGAGAGAAGACGGCTGATGATGAGCTGTAAATGTCTGTCCATCGCTGCCTGTCATCGATATTTGAGACTGAGGAGCATCTATAGCTAGTTGAGGCAGGCGGATTTTAGCAAAAACTTTTTTCCCCGAAAGATCGGTTGTTTTGATTTCATAGAGTTTATTGTCTTTGCCCCAGTCGTATCGAATCACATGGCCGTTGGGGAGGTGTTCCGAGACAAGTTTGTAACGATAGACAAGATACTGTTGTTCGTTTTTAAACAATCCAGAACAAGGGATGTCGGTTTTTTCTTGGTTTTTGAGCCCTTCGTATCTTCGGATTGTGCCGTCGGATGCATAAAGTTGAAAACTTTTTCCTTCGGGATCAATTTTGGGATCGAATACGATGCGGTGATTTTTTAAATGCGTCTGTCCTGACATTCGCCCGGAAGCGGTGTTGGAAATCCCTTGAGAGGTCCGCTGAAATTCTGAGTTGTGATAGGTGAAGGATTTCCAATGTTTTTTCTTGTCAGGATGGCCGTAAAAATATTTGCTGATCGGTCCATGGATGTGCGAGCGATCTAAATAGCAAATGGGCGTGCCATTGGGCTCCATGAGCTCAATGGCATTCGAAAACAAAAAAAAAGTAGCGATGAGATGTTGATGTCCTGTAAGAAAAAGTCCCTTGGTGACATAGGTGCTTTTAAATTGGATCGGTTCTGCGCCTTGTACTGTATGAAATTCATCATAGATGCAAAAATCGCCTGTGATCATGCTGACGCCTTCGACAAAGCTCGAAGGATCATTTTCTGTCACGGAAGTCGTAGAACGTTCTGCGAATAAAGGGGAGAAAAAAGAGAGAAATAACAATAGATACAACATGCGCTCTCCTAAAAAGAGCGCAGATTGTAAAGTAAAAAATTTTCTAGATCAACGAATTTTTTGTCTTAGAGAGCGCGCGACTCTTTATTTGGCATAAAACGCTCCCAAAATAAAGTGGGATAAAGAGGCTTGCCCGTCGCCGCCCGAGCCCCGCAGTCTCGAAGCCAGGCCGACATGGCATAGCTAATTCTTGTGCGGCTGCTTTTATTCATAAATAGATCGAGCGGCATGGAGATAGAAAATCCCTTATCATAGTAGCGTTGATGATTCACCACATCGCCTGCATTGGTCAGAGTGTACCAAAGCCCCACTCTCAGGCCGCTGGAAAAACTGCGCCCCCCTTCCATGCGGATCCCCTTGTCTCGCGCTAAAAATTGCCCTGCGCTAAGCCGAAAATCAAGGTTCAAACGAGGGTATTGATAGTAAAATTCAGCAAAATATTGCAGCCCTGTATAGGGAAGAAATTCACACCCCGAAGGAGTCCATTTTCGAATTTTACGCTGAAAACCAAAGCCAAAATAATCTCGTTTTAATAAAGAAGACACCTCAAAGCCCACAGCCCAATTCGCTTGCACGGGATAATAAAGAGCCTCCCAAGTAAGCCCCGCATAAGCCATCTCAAAATACCCAAGAGCAACACGAGAAAAACATCCCTGACCTAAATTCCAGCTTTTTTGGAGAAAAGCTTGTTCTAAATGAAGAGAATTGGCCTGATTGTAGCGGATCGAATCGGTTCGAACGTTGATGATGCGAGAGGGATTTAAAAAATCTCGATCGCACAAATTCTGCGTACTTGAAGCTGCCGTATACGTGCCCCAAAGAGAATAATAAATCTCATCGAATAAATACCCTTCCGATCCTAGGCCAATGCCCGCTTCATACTTAAATTTTCCTCGGCTCGTACCGAAAAAGGAGCGAAGCCAAGGCCGAAATGTCAAAAGCCAAATCGGTTTTCTCCGTTGAAAAAGAAGAGAAGCCTCATACACTGAAGGAGAAGAGCTAGCTTCTCTCAATGGCGCCACAATAGAAAGTTCCGTCTCTCCGATTTTCCCTTCCCGGTATTTTGCCAATTCCTCAGCCCGAAATCGATATTGCTGCGTCACAATTCCATCGGCTTCCATGACGGCCGTAATCGAAGAGATGTTTGAGGGAATCAAATGAGCTAATACATGCTGAAGCCGAACCCTTACCTCATCTTCCTTCCAATATCTTACATTGACGATCTTCATCCACAGATGGTCAAACCCATTGGCTCCTGGAACCAAAAAAAGGCGAAAGAGATCAAGCCCTTGTTCCTTCAGCGCGTAGGCAAATTCATGAGCCAAGTATTTTTGCGAGCGAAGAAATCCAACCGGCTGCGTATCTAGAGGAGCTTTATAAGGAAGGGGATCAAAAAGTTTAGGAAAAAGCCCCTCCGAAGCGCCCCAATTGTAGCGGAAAGCTGCGCTAGCAGCCCAATCCACTCCTCGGACGGTACTGGCAGACAAACGAAAAAGATCCCACAAATTCCATTGCATCCCCACATTCATGCGACTTGCCAGCTCGCGCCCTTTAGGGTGCTCAGATCCATGACGGCGATAATTATTCGCATCGTATTCCCCGATCAAAGAAAGTCCGCTTAAGATATTTTCCCCATGGCGAAAAGGGGCCCAGGCTACTGCGCCAAACAGCCCTTGAATCCGGCCTTGCCCCCACCCCAAACTCGCTTCCATGTTCCAGGGGAAAAATTGCTTTGTGGCCACTGCATAAAAGGAGCGGAAACGACAGCTGCCCATAAAATCATTCCACCCAAAAGCAAGCTCGGGCAAAAAAGAAAACCCATCTTTTTCCCGCAGCAAAATACATTTTACATTCGCCGCCCTCTCTGCGTCATCTCCAAAGCCTAAGTGGCCAAAACTACCCTCCAAAATGCCGTCATAAATCCAGTAGTTGCCCGTTGTCTCAATATGATCAAAAAATTGAAGACCCAAACCATACAGACGATACGGCGGCAAATGCGCGTAGCCGAATCCGAGCACGCCGGCCTGATACGTGCGGGCAGACGGCATAGAAAAATACCCCCCCTGCAATTGATAATTGATAAAAAGGGGAAGTTGATCTTCTATCTTTCGATCAATTTCTTTAACGATTTCCAAGTCTCGAAAAAGCCCGCCCGCAATCGAATCTAGGCTCGTTTCATAGCCAGAAAGAAGACAAGGAAAGAAAAAAGTCCAATACACAATGCGAGACAAGAGAGAAACCCAAAAATCTACTAAGTAACGCTCTTAGAGCGTATGGCTCGCCCCGTTTTCTTTCAACTTAAGAATACATATCCTTCATGTCCGAATATCTTCCTTCATCGATTCTTAAAACTCTTAAATTGAAGATTATTCCCGCTCTTCCTATACTCATCTCAGAACTGTCGATAGATTTTTAAAAAGCAATTTTTTGAGAAAGGCGCATGGCATACCTAAAAGATTTTCGAGATAGAATTCAAAATAACGATTACCCAGGATTCTTAAAAATCTGGGAAGAATATTGCTACGGCGATCAACCGGACGGGGAAGAAATGACGGCGGTCTTGGAAAGCGTAAAAGCGTCCGACCTAGCCAGATCCTTCGGGATTCACGTCGAAAGGATTTTACCTCTGTGGCGCGAGCTCAAAGAGACAAAATACATCCAAGATGTGTTGAGATTAGTGTTTGACTTGCAAACCACAAACAGCGACGAACTGGCCGAACTGGCCATTGATTATTTAAAAACTCAATATCCCGAAGACCCTCTCTTCTTAGAAAAACTTCGTTTAATCGGTCTTCGCAATCGAGAAAAATTCCCCGCAGCTATACGCAATTATGAACTATTAACCCATATGGCAAAGGGCAATTACGTTTTCCATACGGCAGGCTGGGGAACGGGAGAGATCATCGATGTCTCTTTTGTTCGAGAAGAAATTGTTCTTGAATTCGAATATGTCGTAGGCCCCCAGCACTTTACATTCGAAAAAGCGTTTAAAACGCTGCTAACTCTTCCCAAAGACCACTTTTTCTCGCGAAGATTCGGCGATCCTGACTCACTGGAAAAAGAAGCGAGAGAAAACCCCAGCGAAACCATCCGCTTGCTGTTAAGAGATCTCGGGCCTAAAACGGCTGCAGAGATCAAAAATGAGCTTTGCGACCTCGTCATCCCCGCAGAGGACTGGAACCGATGGTGGCAAACAGCGCGCGCTAAGGTAAAAAAAGACACAAAAGTGGAATCGCCTAAGGAGCTCAAAGAACCCTTCCGTCTGCGCGAAAAAGACGTGCCTCACGAAGTAGCTTTCCATAAAGCGCTGGAAGCAAAACCAGATATCAACACCACCATCCAAATGGTGTACACCTTTTTAAGAGATTTTCCGGAAACGTTAAAAAACCAAGAATTCAAAACTTCCTTAGAAGCCCGCCTAAAAGATGTTCTAGCCCAAGAGCATTTAAACGATGGACAAAAACTGCAGCTTTTATTTTTCTTAGAAGATCTCCACATCCCCCAATCTGCAGAGAAAATTGTTCAGCTGCTCGAACATATGCCGGCGCTTTCTGACTTGGTTCGCAATACGCAAGTCATGGCCTTTCAAAAAAGGATTTTGCAAAAGGCGCAAAAAATTCGAAAAGATTGGGTAGACATTTACCTCGATCTCATTTTCACAGTTGATCAAAACATGATCAGGGATTTCATTTTGAGCGAACTGGACGCTCCAGAGACCCGCGATCTTTTAAAACAAAAGCTCGCCTCGCTCCTTCTTCACCCCTTTTCCTATCCCGATGTTTTTGTTTGGTATTTTCAGAAAATTATAGATGCAAAATCCAAGCTGCCTTTTGCCTCCCATGAAGGGAAAAATGACTTTTTCGAAGGGCTTTTGATTTTGCTCGATCATTTAGAGCAAAAGGCGCATTACCGAGATCTGGCCAAAAAGGTCATCGCTCTGATCACGGGAGATCGCTATAAAATCGTCAGAGACATTATGCAGCATTCTAGCTTGGAAGAGGTAAAAGAGTATCTTTTGCTCGCAACAAAATGCGATACGCTGACCGATCACGACATCAAAATCCTTCACTCCCTCGGAGAGGTCGTCTATCCTGAGCTCGCTCGCCTGCGCAGAGATAAAGACCGCCCCGCAACAGAAGATCAGGTCATCTGGACAACCCAAGAAGGCTATTTAAAAATTCAAGCAAGAATCCAACAAATCGCCACGGTAGAAACGGTGGTCAATGCAAGAGAAATTGAAGCGGCCAGAGCGTTAGGGGATTTAAGAGAAAACGCAGAATTTAAAGCGGCTTTAGAAAAACGAGACCGCCTTCAGTCTGAACTCAAACTCTTATCTGATCAGCTAGGAAAAGCCCGCGTGCTTACAGCAGAAGACATCCCTGCCGATGAGGTAGGAGTAGGTTCCGTCGTCCTTTATCGGGATGAAAAAGGAGCCCACCACAGACTGACTCTGCTAGGCCCTTGGGATGCAGATCCAGAACAAAATATCTTCTCATTCCAATCTAAATTAGCGCAGGCTATGAAGGGGAAAACAGTGGGGGAAACATTTGAGTTCCAAGGAGAGCGTTTCACCATTTTTGAGATCAACAATTATTTTGATCAGAAACCCTAGATGATCTACACTGGCGCATGATGAACACTTCTCCTCCCGGATCTATTCAACTCGTGATCGCAAGTCAAAATGTCCACAAGGTGCGGGAATTTCGCACCATGTTGAAACACTTGCCTCAACTCGACTTACTTAGCTTGTGCGATTTCCCTGACTATGTCCCTCTTCCAGAGACAGGTTCTAGTTTTGAGGAAATCGCCATCGCCAAAGCCGTCCACGCAGCGCAAACTCTTCAACAATTTGTGCTTGCAGAAGATTCGGGCCTCGTCGTTCCTGCTTTGGGAGGAGCTCCTGGCATTTTTTCAGCTCGCTATGCAGGCGAAAATGCCACAGATTTAGATAATCGAAAAAAGCTTCTCGAAGAGATGCGCCATCTTCTCGATGACGATCGATGTGCCTATTTTGAATGCTGGATTGCCTTTGCGTCTCCAGAAGGGCTTCAAAAATGCACTCGAGGCACCTGCGAAGGGAAAATTGCACTCTCCGAAAAAGGCAACAACGGATTCGGCTACGACTCTCTTTTCATCAAGCACGAATACAACAAGACATTCGCCGAGCTCGAAGAGTCGATTAAAAATCGAATCTCCCACCGTCGAAAAGCCCTCGACAAACTTCTTCCCACTCTCGAGTCGCTCAATGTTTTACTACATTGACGGCTACAATCTCATCTTCACCCTGACCGACACCAAAAGCCCTCTCATCCACCAGAGGAAAACCATCATTAAGTTCCTCCAAAAACAATTCTCCCTTCTCCACCTTCAAGGCATGCTCGTCTTCGACGGCTCCCACACACGCCACGAAGAAAGCGGCCTCTCTTACGCAAGCCCCCTCGACATCGCCTACACCCCCAAAGGACAAACCGCAGACGAGTACATCGTCGAAAAACTCGAGTGGCACCGACAAAAAACGCCCACCACCGTCATCTCCAACGACCAAGGCCTCGGCCGCCACGCCCGCGCTCTCGGCGCCAAAACACAGTCCACAGAATCCTTCATCCGCTACCTCGAAAAGAAAAAAACCAAGCGCCCAACAAAATCCTACGAGCCCAAAGATACCCCTCGCAATATCGAACGCCTTTTAAAAATTTTCGAAGAAAAGTTGGGCGAATAGCGCATTTCTCGGGGCTTCGCCCCAAACCCCACCAAAGGACTGCCGTCCTCTGGACTCCTATTTTTTTTTATATAAAAACAAAAAGGAGTC